>CAMFSS010000033.1 GCA_945983195.1 uncultured Prevotellaceae bacterium
GCCTTGAAGTGTCTGCACATCTTTCTCTACAATAAACATAAATCCGCCATTACCAATATGCAAACTGTTTGATTCCGATATACAGTTTTCTGCATTATAGAAAAGTCTTTTCAAATTACTACACCACATGAATGGATTGTAACCTAATTTAGCTACCGATTTAGGAATGAAAATAGCATTTACTGCAGAACAATCTTTAAATGCATTACTTTTAATCTCTGTTACTGACTCGGGAATTTTTATCGCAGTTATTCTGTTACACCAGCAAAACGCATAATCAGCAATTATTCTAATAGAATTGCCTAACCTAAAGTTAGTAATCCCCGAACAATTATAAAAAGCGTAGGTTCCTATTGTCGTTACCCCATCGCCGATGTCTAATGTAGTCAGTCCTGCGCAGCCCTTAAAGGCACCGTCCCCAATTGATGTCACAGCGTCGCCTATGTGCAGTGCTGACAATGATGCGCAATTACAGAAAGTGTAATTGCCAATAGAATCCACGTCTTCAGGAATGACCAATTCTTTTACCTTCTCTCCGTTACAGTACAGATTTTGGCTGTAATAGATTGGGTTTTGCGAACCACTGGTAAATTTCATTCTGCACCAATTGGACAAACTGCCTACTTCAAATTTTTTCAGCGACTTCAAATCAGAGAATACATTGCCAAGCGACTTTATCGATTTGCCTACATACAGCGATGTCAGTCCTGCGCAGCCCTTAAAGGCACCGTCCCCAATTGATGTCACAGCGTCGCCTATGTGCAGTGCTGACAATGATGCGCAATTACAGAAAGTGTAATTGCCAATAGAATCCACGTCTTCAGGAATGACCAATTCTTTTACCTTCTCTCCGTTACAGTACAGATTTTGGCTGTAATAGATTGGGTTTTGCGAACCACTGGTAAATTTCATTCTGCACCAATTGGACAAACTGCCTACTTCAAATTTTTTCAGCGACTTCAAATCAGAGAATACATTGCCAAGCGACTTTATCGATTTGCCTACATACAGCGATGTCAGTCCTGTGCAGCCATTAAAGGCATTTGCTCCGATTGCCGTTACTGCGTCTCCAATGTGTAGCGATGTCAGTCCTGTGCAGCCATTAAAGGCACCGTCCCCAATTGATGTCACAGCGTCGCCTATGTGTAGCGATGATAATGTCGCGCAATTATAGAAACTGTAGGCGCCAATAGAATCCACATCATCGGGTATTGTAAGTTCGTTTATTTCTTCGCCATTATGGTAGTAGTGACCTGTCACATAGCATAGGTTGGAATTATAATTTCCAAAATTGATATTATACCACATTGATAAATCAGGAATCTCAAATTCTGTAAAATTCGTACAACCTTTGAAAGCGTCTTTTCCTATCTCGGTTAAAGAAGATGGAATATTAATTGCGTGTAAGTTAGCACAGTCGGAAAAAGCTTCCTTGCCAATTGATGTTACATTTTCACCAAGATGTATTGATTCAATGGCACTTCCGGAAAACGCATAGTCATTAATTCCTGTGACACTCTCAGGCAATTCGATGTTAGGTATAATATTACCATAAATATCGCAGATATTACCGCCATTGCACAATGGATTTGAATGCTCATTTGTAAAATTAATTTTACAATATGAATCCAAATCCATAACAGCAATTCTTTTCAAATTACTACATGAATGGAAAACACCTGATTCAAGAGATTTAATGGCAGTAGGCAAAATAAATGTAGATATTTTAGTGTCAGCAAAAGCCTCATATCCAATTTCTGTAACACCATCAGGAATATACACAAGTTCAAGAGAAGAATGAATGAACGCACAATATTCAATTTTGGTAACAGTTTGTGGGATTTTTACTGTTTTGACTTGACACTGAGCAAAAGCACAGTATCCTATGGCGGTTACAGTATATGTTCTACCTTCATATTCAACAGTTTCTGGAATGTCATAATCCCCAACATACCAATCACTACCTGTCACCATGTTTGGATTTGGCATTGCATTAGTGACTGAAACAGTTTCATTATCATAATTAAACATATAATAAATTCCATCGACAACAAAGTCGTATGCTGAAGCTGTGGCGGCTCCGAGCAGCAACACTGCCACGAGAGCAAATCGCTTGAAGATGTTTTGTTTCATATCATTACTGCTTAGATTAGTTGATTTAGTTTCTTTAGGATCTCGCCGATGCCTCTGCAGCCATCAAACATATTTGTGGCATTAGAGAGTGGCAGGTATTTGCGATAGTTCTTCCCGGCAAACACGATAAAAGTGTCATTTTGAGGGTCAATGCCAATTGATTTCATTTGGCCGATTACTTTATCCGACCAATTTTTAATTTCATCGGCTTTTTTGCCATTCAGAGTTTCATCGTAAGGGCACAGAACCTGGTTGATAGGCACTAAGCCATATTCTGCCGATAACACATAAATCGGGGCATTGGGGTAATGTTTCCTTGCTGCAGCAAGCGACTTTTTGAACATAGATCCTTTATAGAAATCTCCTGCTGGGTCGCATTTGTCGAGCTTCGACTTCGAACACCCATTTAGTAGAATAGTTTTCATAAGCGAATTTATTTTTTATGACATTTACGTAATCTTGACAATCCTTTTTGCAATTGCTTGGGGAATGACTGATTATTTTGCAGGTTTATGGGATAGTAATAATCCGGCTGCTGTAATTCTTTCTTTTCCCATACTTCGGGATTTTGAATAGCTTCCCACTCCCAATAGCATCGCTCCAATATGGCAGTTACACATTTTTCCGACATAGATTGATCAATACCAAGCAATGAACTCACTGATTGACGCAATGTGGATAGATAGCCCGACTTTACAGTAGATGCACTGTGCTTTTGTGTAGCATGCCACTTTATGCGGCCGAGCAAATCCATGCTTATCCCCACATAAAGGGCATAATATTGGTTCCCTTCGATGCCTCGCATATTGATTTTGTCCCAACAAATAGCATTGCCAAAAGGCTTCATAAGCAACCGTGCATCTCCCTCATTGAACCACCACCGATACACTCCAGGAGATTTTGGCACAACGCACTTCTTTTGTTGAATCTGCTGTTTCAGCACCGATACTTTCTCAAGATTTTTCAGATAAGCCATAGCTTTTAGGTTTTTGTGTTCTTCGATTCCCGGGGAGAACGGGTTAAACTTTGGGGTACAAGAAAGGTGTGGGAAATCTATTTTTTGTCTTATCAAGTTGTGAGGTTTTGGCGTACCCATGATGATGATAAAACAACAGCCCCACACCGTTAAGGTATATAGCCTGCCTTCTCGGCAGAGTCGTATATGCCTACGATGTAGGTGCTATTGTCAATCTTCTTTACATCACGTTAAAACCGCCAAGTTTCACATTAAAAGAGGATTAAAAATAACACCTTTCGGGTGCTGCCTCATTGGGTGAGGGACTGCACGTTGCCCGATGTTGGGGCTGCCAGTGCTGATGAGCCACACGGTGGCTGCACGTTGCCGCACACAAAGGGAAAAACAATGCGATATTGCCACACTCAGTGGGGACTGGACACCCGATGTAAGTATGTAATTGCTCTTGAGGCACGGCAGCAACTCTTTGCCGCCGCTTCATCGCCTTGAGCGCCACAAATTTATATAGAATTCTTAAATAATCAAAATTTATCCCTGTGTTTTTCATTCCAAAAGAAAGAGAAATGTTCCAATAAGAAGTGCAACAGCCATAGCCCGCTCTCGATCGCTCCGGAACCGGCTGCTGAGCAACACCCTCTCGCCGTCTTCAACTTTAATCGGATAGCGATAGATGTATTTATTGATTTCTCAAAAAATTCCGTCACAATTTCACTCGCACTCAGAAATTAATCCCTATACAATGTGTATTTGGCGCACTTCGTGTGTGGTGTTTTGAGTGAGTCGAACTCATGTTAATAATTTCATTTGACAAGCGACAACACAATCTCAGGCGACATCGTCATTCTGGTGATTGCACATAGGCTTGTTCCCATATCTTTTGCACTTGCACCCATTAGATATACATCATCGTCGATAATTAGGAATCTGTCATGTGACTTTTGTGATAGTTGAATGTATGTTATATGTTCGTATTGCTCGTTATGTTTCTCTAAATCTGTCTTGAATTGTTTGGTATATCGGGAATAGACGGTAGCCGACACACCTTCCCCTCTTTTTGTAAGCATGGTCAACACCCTTTCGTCCATAAAGTTGTCAATAAGTATAATTCTATGTTTGGCGCTACGCACTAACTGTGATATATAACTCCAAGCATCCCATACGCAGCCTGTTGCAAATATTTGTTCAGGAGTTATGGTAGGGGACAATTCATCCATTCGCTGAAGAACTTGTTCCACTTTGTTGTCAATGAGCATTTGATGTTGTTCGAGCCTCTCAATCCGTTGGAATATGCCTGCATTGGCCGAAAGGAAACGACGCATTGCAACGAATGCTCTCATAATAACTATATTTGCTTGAATTGCTATTTCACTGCGCAAAATGCCGTCGAGCATTGCCAATCCCTGTTCGGTAAATGCATATGGCAAAGCTCTCCTGTCACCTCCCCAACTTGAAGTGCCATTTTGGCATTTCAAGTTTTCATATTCTTCTTTAGTAAGTTGAAACATGAAATCATTAGGAAATCTTTCGATGTTTCGTTTTACCTGACGATTCATCTGAGATGTGTCAACTTGGTATAGTTTTGCCAAATCCCTATCAATCATTACTTCTATTCCACGAATGTTGTAAATATGTGATTTGACAAAATCCACATTAATATTTTCGCAGATTGCCACTTGTGTTTGTCCTTCTTGAAGTTCACATTTAGTGGTATCAGGTTTGTTGAGATTATTTCTATTGTTCATAAATGTAAGTATCTACCAAAACTTAATTGATTTGACTGGGGAAAGATGAAACTCTAAAAAATCGTAGTGTTGGTGGGGATTATGGGGCGATGTAGCCTACGACGAGGGTTACGGCGAGGAGATAGAGGGTGATGAAGCTATAGAGGTAGCGGTTGTTGCGTCCTATTTCACGCACGCTGCGCCACAGTGTGTAGAGGGTTACGAATATCATTGCCGTGATGAAGATGCACCAGCGGCTCCAGCCGTCGGGCATGGTGAGGAAGTCGCTGATGTCGCTGAGCCACACCGGTGTTGCAGCCGATGTGTCGTGCAGGTTCACTGCCACGAATGTGCAGGTGCCAAGACCGATTATCGAGGCACATACAGCCCCGGTGATGCGCCACACTGACGGGTGGTGCTTGAATTGCAGCATCAGGTACTTGCCGATTAGAGGCATATTGAAGAAGATGGAGGTGATGAGCAGTATGTTCGACAGTTCGCTGCCGAATAGCATCATTGGCAGCGAGAAGAGGAAGATTATCACTCCGAATCGCTGGAGCAGCGTCAGTTTCCTGAATATTCCCACTAAGCGTTGCGATTTTCGTGCGAGCCACGGCAGCGACAGCAGAATGGGTATCGACCAGGGGAAAATGCCCAGCACCACATAGCTGAGAAAGATGTATGCCATGTTGTCGCCGATGCTTCCGGTGGGTTCAAACTGGTGACTGAGGTGGAAGATGCATCGTGCAGTTTCGGCGTTGCCGGTGAGTACGTAGATGGCGAAGAATGCCGCTGCACACGATATGACGAGTGCCGTGGTGATGACGATGTAGCGGCTGTAGGCGCGGCAGTCGGATGCTGCGATGAAGGTGTATGCCATTATTGCCATCGACACCGGTGCCGTGATGCCTATCAGCATAGTTGCTATGGCCGATGAGAACACCACGAGCCAGAAGTAGCGGCGTGTGCCGTGGTGCAGCCAGTGGTAGAGGCTCATCATTGCAAATATGAAGAGTGATGTGGGCAGCAGCGTGGGCGATGCCGAATAGGTCATTTCTATTATTATCGTTGCCGACAGGAAGAGCAGCGAGGCGAGAAACGATGCGTTGAGCCGTTCAAAATCGCCGTCGAAGCGAAAGAGGCACAGCGTCATTGTCATCACTATTGCCGCTCCCGGAAGGCGTATGATGAATGCGTCGCATGGACCGGGCAGCAGTCCGTCGAGCAGCTCCACGAGGTAGAGATAGGCAGCGTGGAAAATTTCGGAGCGTGTGCCGAATATGTTGCCAAGGTTGCCTATAGCCTCACCGTCGGCAATGGCAGCCTGCATGCGCATTTCCACACCATTGAGGGCGGCATTGCCCAGAATGGGGAATATGAGCAGTGCCACTACTCCTGCCAGGAATATGAGCAGTGCTATGTCGGTACTCAGGTGGTTGTGCTTCTTCATAGCGAGAATGCATTATTTGCGGAAAGTGAGGCAGCGGTTGAAGATGAAGTTGCTCAGCGTGTAGACGACCATGCCTATGCACACTGCCGCATATTCGCCTACCACGTCGCTGGATATTCCGAAGAACGAGATCTCAAGAGCCTTCATTGGGTTGCGCAGCACGAGCACGGTGAGGAACTGGAGCCCGAAGCACAGAAGGAAACCTACTGCAAACAGCGTCATTTCGTAGCGCAGGCGGTGGTTGTGCGACTTGAATACCCACGTCTTGTTCCAGATGAAGCTGTTGACTACGCCGGCTATGTAGCCTATCACGTCGGCAAGCATGAGTTTCATTCCGAGCAGCTCATTGCACACAAAAATCACAATGAGGGTGATGAGCGAGTTGCTCACGCCCACAAGTCCATATTTTATCAGTTGAACGGCTGTAGTTTTCGTATTCTGTTTCACGTCAGGGGGTATTGCTGAATGATGGGTGAGTATTATTTTTTGCGCAGGTCAGCCGCCGGGCTATTCCTGCTTTTTCTCTGAATAGTTGTGGAGAATGGGGATTGACCAGTTGTAGCGCACCGCAAGCACGCGCAGCACAATCACTGTGATGCCGCAGGCACTCTGTTGCAGAATCACCGAGCTTGAGAATAGGGCAATTGCCCAGTAGACGATTCCTCCGGCTATGCACGCCGTGCCATACACGTCTTTGCGGAATATGAGCGGCTCCTCATTGATGAATATGTCGCGCAGCACTCCGCCGAGTGCTCCTGTGGTGGTGCCCATGAATATTGCCACCCACATCGGATAGCCGAAGAGCAGCGTTTTCTGTATGCCTATCACCACAAACAGCGCCAGCCCCACGGTGTCGAAGATGAATACCGTCTGGTTGAGCTTCACAAGATAGCGCTTCAGCACAATCACCGTGAGGAGCGACAGCCCTGTCACGCCAAGATACCAGCCGTTGAGCATCCAGAAGGGGGTGGTGTTGAGCAGTAGGTCGCGCACGGTACCGCCGCCAATGGCAGTGGCAAGCCCCACGACGTAGGCTCCAAACCAGTCGAAATTCTTGGCGGCTGCAAGGCGTATTCCACTTATGGCAAATGCCACTGTGCCGACTATCTCAATTACCAGTAGGAATAACTCATTCATAGGTCAATGCGTCGATTGGTGGTTACTGTTTCGTTGTTTTCGATGCTTTGGCAGTGCGCTTGGCATCGGCAGATTTGCCGGCCGAGGCGTAGTGCTTGCACCAGGGTGATATGCCGCATTCCATGCACTTGGGTGCGCGTGCTGTGCACACATACCGGCCGTGAAGAATGAGCCAGTGGTGCGCTTTGCCCACAAGCTCTTCGGGAATGTGCTTCACCAGCGTTTTCTCAGTGACAAGCGGGTTGGGAGAGTCGTTGGTAAGCCCAATGCGGTTCGACACGCGGAACACGTGCGTATCCACTGCCATTGCCGCTTTGCCGAAGATTACCGACAGAATCACATTGGCTGTCTTTCGTCCCACACCGGGCAGCTTCACCAGAGCCTCCATGTCGGCAGGAACTTCGCCACCGTGCAGGTCGACGAGGGCATTTGCCATTCCGAGTAGCGAGCGTGCCTTGTTGTTGGGGAATGTCACGCTCTTTATGTATTCAAAAATGTCGTCAACCGAAGCCTTTGCCATGTCGGCAGGCGTAGGATAAGCCTCAAACAGTGCCGGAGTGACCATGTTGATGCGCTTGTCGGTGCATTGTGCCGAGAGAATCACGGCTACAAGGAGCTGGTAGGGGTTGCTGTAGTGCAGCTCCGTCTCGGCAATCGGGCGATTCTTGCTGAACCAGCCTATAACACCTTCATATCTCTCCTTTATTGTCATCTTAAAGTTATTGTCAGCTTGTCAATGTTCTATCCATGCGATAACCTTGTCGCCAAGGAAGATGCCGCCGAAAGCAGCTAACAGTCCGAGTAGCAGGCTGCCGAGCGAATAGAGGGCTGCTGCTCCAAAGTAGCCGCTTCGAAGCATTGCCACCGTTTCGAGCGAAAACGACGAGAATGTGGTGAAACCTCCAAGCAGACCCACGAATAGGAACATCTTTGCCGCAGTGGGCACTGTGTAGTTGCTCACATAGGCATAGAGCAAGCCTATGGCAAAAGAGCCTATGATGTTCACCGTGAGAGTCTGCAATGGCAGCACCGAGTGCGAGCCATTGAAGGTGAGCGACATGGCATAGCGCAGGCATGAGCCAATCGCTCCACCCAATGCCACTGCAAGAAAGTTCCAGAACATAACTGTCATCAAAAAATAAACAAATTCCTATTCGCTGTTCTTGCATTTATCTCAGGCAAGAAACTGCAATTTTCTCTCCGTGCTGAAAATCAGTGTGCCGGCTTGAACTCGTCGAGGAAGCGGACATCGTTCTCCGAGAACATTCGCAAGTCCTTCACGCGGTATTTCAGGTTGGCGATGCGCTCCACGCCCATTCCGAAGGCGTAGCCGCTGTAGACCTTGCTGTCGATGCCGCAAGCCTCAAGCACGTTGGGGTCGACCATGCCGCAGCCGAGAATCTCCACCCAGCCGGTGTGCTTGCAGAAGTTGCAGCCCTTTCCGCCACAGAGGTCGCACGAAATGTCCATTTCAGCCGAAGGCTCGGTGAATGGGAAGTACGACGGACGAAGGCGAATCTGCGTTTCCGGTCCGAACATTTCGCGGGCAAAGTAGAGCAGTGCCTGTTTCAGGTCGGTGAATGAAACGTTTTTGTCGATATAGAGGCCTTCTACCTGATGGAAGAAGCAGTGTGCGCGGTAGGAGATTGCCTCGTTGCGGTACACACGTCCGGGGCATACGATGCGGATTGGCGGCTGTGCGTGCTCCATCACGCGGCTCTGTACCGACGATGTGTGCGTGCGCAGAAGCACGTCGGGCGAGCGTTGAATGAAGAATGTGTCCTGCATGTCGCGTGCAGGATGGTCGTCGGCGAAGTTAAGCGCACCAAACACGTGCCAGTCGTCCTCCACCTCAGGCCCTTCGGCAACCGTAAAGCCCAGGCGCGAGAATATGCTGATAATCTCTTGGCGCACAAGCGACAGCGGGTGGCGTGTGCCAACCTCTGCCGGAGCTGCGGTGCGTGTAAGGTCGATGGCTGCATCGGCAGTGTCATTCGAGGCGAAAGCCTCGCGCAGAGCGTTGATTTTGTCGGTGGCGAGAGTCTTGAGCTCATTGAGCTTCTGACCGATTTCGCGCTTTTGCTCATTGGGCACATTGCGGAAGTCATTGAAAAGGGCTGAGATTTCCCCCTTTTTACTCAAGTATTTTATGCGCAGAGCCTCGATTGCCTCTGCATTAGCGGCGGTCAAAGCTTCAATTTGCTCTTTCAGAGAGTTAATCTTGTCTAACATATTAGTGTATGCAAATAAATTTTTCTGCAAAGTTAACAAATATTCCATTTACTTATTAATTTTGTGGTATGGAAAAGAACGTTTTTATTGAAAAGATTCGTGCATTTATCGAAAAATGCCATGTGCTTTCACACTCTGAGGCTTATCTTGTGGCAGTGAGCGGCGGCGCCGACTCTGTGGTGCTGCTGCGCGTTATGCTTGAGCTGGGCTATCGCTGCACGGTGGCGCACTGCAATTTCCATCTGCGCGGCGACGAGTCGGTGCGCGATGAGCAATTCGTGACACGGCTTTGCCGGGAGCTTGGCGTAGAGTGCCTTGTGACGCACTTCGATGTGACGGCATACGAGCGTGAACACGGCGTGTCCACTGAGATGGCGGGCCGTGAGTTGCGGTATGCGGGGTGTCGCGAGCTGCTGCGTGAGCGCGGTCTTGCTGCTGTGGTGGTGGCGCATCACAGCGATGACAATGTGGAAACTCTTTTCCTTAACTTGCTGCGTGGCAGTGGAATAGCCGGAATGTGCGCCATGCGTGCCGTGTCAGGCGTTGTACGCCGTCCGCTGCTCGGTGTGTCGCGCCGGGAAATCGAAGCGTATGCGGCTGCAATCGGGCAATCGTTTGTCACCGACAGCACCAATCTTGAAAGCGTAGTGAAGCGTAACCGCTTGCGCAACATCGTCATTCCCGAGCTGCGCAATCAGTTCCCCGATGCCATTAGCGGCATTCTGCGCACTATCGACAATATTCAGCAATGTCAGGGGCTTTACTGCCGCTATATCAATGAGTTGAAGCAGTCGTGCTGCTCAGCCGACGGTGCCATTGTGCGCATCAATGTCGCTTCTCTTGGTGATAGAGTGGGCAACAGCCTTTCCACAGCACTTTTTGAGATTGTCCGCGAATACGGTATCAATGCGGTGCAGGTGGCTGAAATGGCGGAGGCTTCTACTGGAAGCCGTTTCCTCTCGCCGTCGCACATAGCGGTGATTAACCGTGGCTATATCGACGTCTTCTGCAATTCAACCGGAGATGAAGCCGTTGCAATAGATGATTTGGTGGATATGCAGGTCGTTGATGCTCAGGAGTTTTCGCTGAGAAGAATCGACGGGAAGACTTCGGTGTGCTTCGATGCTGCTATATTGCAGACGCGCCTTGAACTGCGCCATTGGCGCAAGGGCGACCGCTTACGCCCATTCGGTATGCGTGGCACACGGCTCGTAAGCGACATTTTCAGCGACTTGAAGCTGTCGGAACCTGAGAAGAACCGAGTGTGGCTTCTCACTGCCGATAGCGAAATAGTGTGGATTCTCGGTGTACGCTCCTCCGCTCACTATCCGGTCACACCGCACACCACCAAAGTAGCAACCCTTTCGCTAAAGCCATAAGTAGCTACATATCGCTGAGCGATAACGCTTTGTGAGTGATGCTGTAGCCATGAAACACCCCGGTGGCACGAAGAAAAGCAGCCGATTTTGCTTCGAGCACCTTTAAGTCGATGTTTTCCGCCTTGCGCTTCACTTCGAAGAATGTAGCTGTGTTGTCAAGTTCATTCTCAGCTACAATGTCTATTTCGTTTTCGCCTTTGCGGTCCCACCATCCGCCTATACGGGTATATTCTTGTGATTCTATCATGACACGCCTAAACCAGCGTTCAAGCATCACACCACTGAATGTTTCGTAGTCACGATTGATTATTTTCCTCACGCTTGCGTAGTTTTCGATTTCAAGCATGTAATTATATTTGTATATAAATCGGAACCAGAATGTGAAGAAGTTGTCGTCAATCGCATAGCGTACATTTTTTGTGGTACTTTTCTCAAATATGGGTTGTTTCTTTGATATTATCTCATACTCTTTTTCAAGTCGTGTGAGATAGCCGCCAATCTCTTTTCCCACAATGTCTTCAATCTCGGAGCGTGATGTTTTGCCTCGCGCTATTGCCGACAGAATGGAAAAATAGATTCCGTAGTCCTTTCCAAATTCTTCTATAAGAATGGCTTTTCCCTCACCAAGAAATACCGAATCGGCCCGTATTATTAGGTTGAGCATTTTTTCTTTAGTGGTGGCACCGGAATCCATGAGGAGCTGTACATATTTTGCCACTCCGCCTGTGAAAGAATATAGAGCCAACAGGTCATCGGGTGTGTATCAAGGGTTGTGTTCAGAAATGATTTATTTCAGCACTGATGGGGCAAACGAGCGTATATTCATAAATCGCGACTGGCGATTATAGAGAGGCTCTTTTTTGTCCTTGAATATCTTCGACATCATAGTGTAGATTGAGCCACACACAATCAGGTTGATGTGTGAGGTGGGGCTGTAGATGTCCCAAATCCGTTGCATATCGCTGTAGACAGAACTATTCACTTTGAAGAATTCTTGAAATTCATCAATGAATAGAGTTATCGGTTGCTTTGCTGAGAGTTTCATCAAGTATTCGAACACATCGGCAAATCGGTTGGCATGACCAATTGCAGGCAAACATAGCTTGTTTTCG
>CAMFSS010000034.1 GCA_945983195.1 uncultured Prevotellaceae bacterium
AAACTCACACCCTTTCATGGCGCCAAACACCAGGTTTGTGCCGCCTGCATCGAGTGTTGCTACTATTCGATTGTCGTCATGATACATAGTTTTTATTGATTTTATTGTTGTTTTTTTTGATTGATTTTCTTGTAATGGCTCGGAGCTATCGGAGTGCAGACTCAAGCCTGTGGCTGATTGCGATAGCTTGGGGCGGTTAGCGGTGGCGGAGAGTGTTTCCGCGGAGCAGATTGGCGTGCGTGATGCGGAATCCAACTTTCTTGCCGTCGAGTGTGATGCGGTGATTCTTTGAGCCGGCTACAGCCGTGGGGGCTTTCTCGATTACCAATTGGTCGGTGCCGTGGTATTTCGGGTTGAGCTTCACGGTGACGCGGTCGAATACGGGCAGCGACAGCGTGTACTCAGGCACTCCGGGCACGTCGGGATAAAGACCCATCATTGAGAATACCGCCCATGCCGACATAGTGCCGGTGTCGTCGTTGCCGGGAATGCCGTCGGGCTTGGTGGTGAAGTATTTGTCGAGCAGGCGGTATACCTCCTTCGATGTGCGCCACTCATCGCCCTTGAAACGGCTGAAAAGGTAGGGATAAGCAATGTCAGGCTCGTTGGCAGGGTCGTACAGCCCTTCGTCCATCACCATTTGCAGCTTTTTCACGAAAGCCTTCTGACCGCCCATCACGCGGGCAAGTCCTGCGATGTCGTGCGGAATGTAGAAAGAGTAGTTCCAGGCACTGCCTTCGTGGAATCCCACCACAGCCTCGAAGTTTTCGCCGGCACGCGGATTGAAGGGGGTGACAAACTGCCCCGAAGCGTCGATGGGGCGCAGTGTGCCGCTCTCGCGCGAGTAGTAGTGCTTCCAGCCCTCGCTGCGCTTCACAAGCGCGTTGGCAAAGTCGATGTCGCCGCGCTCGCGTGCGAGCCATGAGAGAGAGTAGTCGGCAATGTAGTATTCGAGCGCGTGGCTCACAGAGTTGTCGCCCGAAAGGTCGCCTGCGAAGAATCCGGTGGGAATGTAGCCCTTCTCAACGTATGGGTCGTTGTCGGGACGCATGGGGTTATCGGCACCCGGGGTGGTGGCAGAGCGTTTCATTGCGGCGTAGGCGGCATCAATGTCGAAGTCGCGCAGTCCCTTACGCCAAGTGTCGACAATCACCGGGATTGCCGGGTCGCCCTCCATGGTGAACGTTTCGCGGCCGAAAAGTTCCCACTTCGGCATCCAGCCCCATTCCTTCGACATATCGACCATAGAGCGGACCATATCTAACTGACGCTCAGGATATACGAGCGTCATGAGCTGATGCAGATTGCGGTAGGTGTCCCACAGCGAGAACACCGTGTAGCGGTTGCCTGTGGTGCGCTTCACGCCGCTTCCCTCCATGCCCGGATATTCGCCATTGACGTCCTGGAGAATGTTGGGGTGAATGAGTGTGTGATAGAGAGCGGTGTAGAACACCTCCTGCTGAGCGTCGGTTCCACCCTCCACGGTGATGCGACTGAGGTCGTCATTCCAGCAGTTGCGGGCTTGGGTGCGCAGTGAGGCAAATGTGGTGCCTTTGGGCTGCTCGGTGTCGAGATTGAGTCGTGCATTCTCTTCGCTCACGAACGACACACCCACCTGCACCTCAACAGGCTCGGAAGAGGCATCATTGAACGAATACCACACGCCGGTGTCGTCGCCCGAAATCACATTCACGCCGGGCGCGGGATAGAGCTTATACTTGGCGTTGTCGACATCCCACTCAGCTTCGACTCCAGTCTTTGGACGCTGGAACTTCCAGAAACCCTGCTTTGCCGGCTTGCGGCTCACGCGCATCACGAAGTAGATTGGGAACACTGCCTGCGGATTGTAGCAGAAAGTGCCCATCAGCTTGCAGCCTGCCACTTCGGTGTCGCTGACGCGGTGCACGGTAGCACCCGACTCATTGGTGAGTCCTTCGCCGAGATTAAGCAGAATGTTGCCTTTGCCCTCAGGGAAAGTGAAGCGCAGGCGGCCGGTGCGCAGTGTGGCAGTGGCTTCGGCAAGGATATTGTATTTGCTCAGTTGCACCGAGTAGTAGCCCGGAGTGGAGCGTTCATCGGTGTAGGTAGTGCCATATTGGTGGTAGTCGACGCACAGCTCGCCCGATGTTGCCATGACGAGCAGAGAGCTAAGCTCAGGGCAGCCCACGCCGCTCAGATTCACGTGTGAGAATCCGGTGAGGAATGAGTTAGTTATGTCGTAGGGTGTCGACCACCAGCGTGCATCCTTGTCGTAGCGGTTGATTTCAGAGCCCATCACATTGAATGGCGACACCGACATCAGTCCGTTGGGGAGCACTGCGCCGGGGTTGCAGGTGCCGAAGTTGGTGGTGCCGATGAATGGGTTCACCCTGTCGACCGGCTCTTTGGCTGCCTGTGCTGCCACTGCCGCCGAAAAGACAGCAGTGACCAGCGATACTAAAGCTAATGAATATAATCGTTTCATAGAGTTGATTGCTTATTTCATGAAGTTGGTGGGAGTGGAGGTCATCACATACTCGAATGTAGCTCCATCGGCAATATCGGCGTGATTGAAGAATGGCTCGGTGAGCTTGCGGCCGTTGAGAGTCACCGACTCGATGTATTTGTTATCCTTCGAGAAGTTCTTCACATCGATTACAATCTGCTTTCCGCCATCGAGGTTGACGGCGATGTGCTTGAACCATGGGCGACCGATTGACCACACAGGTATGCCCGGGCACACCTGGTAGAAGCCCATTGCATTGAGAATGTACCATGCCGACATCTGTCCGCAGTCCTCGTTGCCGCTGAGTCCGTCGACATCGGCGCGATACTGCTCCTTCATCACCTGGTCGACAAGCTCCTGGGTGCGGTCGGGGCGTCCGGCATAGTTGTAGAGGTGGATTATGTGGTGCGACGGCTCGTTGCCGTGGGCATACTGTCCGATCAGACCCGAAATGTCAGCCGAAACGAGTGCGCCTTCGAGGGCAGAGTCGGCCACAAAGAGGGAGTCGAGGCGGTTGGCGAAAGCCTCCTTGCCGCCCATCAGCTCCATGAGGGCATCGACATTGTGAGGCACATACCACGACCATTGCCATGCGGTGCCTTCGCAGTAGTCGTCGCCACGGTGATTCGATGCGCGAGGGTTAAACGGCTCATGCCAGCAGCCCTTCTCGTCTTTTCCGCGCATGAAGAGGGTAGCGGTGTCGAAGTAGTGGCGGAAAGCCTCGCCCTTGGCGGTGTATTCCTCATATCCGGCTTCGTCGCCTGCTGCTTTGGCAAGCTGTGCGATGCACCAGTCGTTGTAGGCGTATTCAAGACCCTTTGCAACCGATTCCCACTCCTTATCCCAGGGAATGTAGCCGAGGGTGTTCTTGTAGTATTTCGACTTCTGGACAAGTGCGCGGCGCACGAGGTCGGGGGTGTGGATTCCGGTGGTGTCGTAGACCGACGAGCGGCAGCCTGCCTTGTAGGCGAGATTCACGTCGAAGTCGGCTTGACCCTTGCAGAGCGCGTCGGCGTTTTTCGAAACGGCATGGTAGCAGTGCATTGTATCGGTGTAGTTGCCGGCAAGTTCCCACATTGGCAACAGACCGCCCTCTTGATATTTTGTGAGGAGCGAGCGGATGAAGTCGTTGTTGAGCTTAGGGTCGATGATAGTGTAGAGCGGGTGCAGAGCGCGGTAGGTATCCCACAGCGAGAAGATGGTGTAGATTGGCTTCTCCACACTGCCTTCGTGAGCCTCAAGGTCCATGCCGAGGTAGCGGCCGTCGGCATCGGTGAAGAGGTTGGGGCTTATTGCGGTGTGATAGAGGGCAGTGTAGAATATTCGCAGGTCGTCGATGCTCTCGGAGCTGACCTCGATAGTCGAAAGATAGTCGTTCCAAGCCTTTCGGGCATCGTTGCGCACGCCGTCGAAGTCCCAAGCGGCAATTTCGGCATTGAGATTCTTCTCGGCACCTTCAGCATCGACAGCCGAAGTGCCCACTTTCACCATTATCTGCTCGCCCTCGGCGGTGTCGGGGAATTTGAGCAGGGCTTTGAGGCGGCGCTGGGTGTCGCCCTTGCGACCGGTGACAGTGTCGTCGACGATGGTGTAGACAAACGGCTTGGAGAAGCGCGCATACATGTAAAGACGCTGCTCGAAAGCCCAGTATTTGGTCTGCTTGTAGGCGCGGATAGCCGAGTCGCCCACAATTTCAATTTTCATGTCGGTGTTGTTCTGGTTCTGAATGGAGTAGTCCACGTCGAGAATCAGTCCGGCATTGTCGCTTTGCGGATAGGTGAAGCGGTAGATTGCCGCACGCTTGGTGGCGGTGATTTCGGCACGGATGCCGTAGGTTTTCAGCAGGGTGGAGTAGTAGCCCGGCGTAGCCACTTCATCGGCGTGAGAGAAAAGAGAGGCGAATGGGCGGTTTTGCAGCGAGTCGCACTGCGGATTGATTTTCTGCTCGCCCACGGTCGGCATTATCAGGAAGTCGCCATAGTCGGCACAGCCTGTTCCGCTGAGGTGGCTCTGCGAGAATCCGTTGACGAGCGAGTCGGTGTAGTGGTAGCCTGAGCAGGCGTCCCAGCCGTCGATGCGAGTGTCGGGGCTTGGCTGAATCATGCCGTGAGGCACCACTGCACCGGGGAAGGTGTGTCCGTGCCCTCCGGTGCCTATGAACGGGTCGACGTATTGGGTGTAGTCACTGTTGTTGATGTTTCCGCAAGCGGCGACAATAGCCGCCAGAGTCATTGCTGTCAGTAATTTTCTCATATTTGGTTATTTATATGGTTTTAGCGGTTCATGTTATGATAATCTATAAGGATATAACAAGACATAGGGCGAAAACACTTATGCCTCATGCCGCGTAATTCAATTGCAAATATAGTGTTTTTTTGGGAAAATGCAAAAAAGGAGTAGTTTATATGCTGCCGACCGTGTTGGCAGTGCCTGAGGCGGTGTCAACACGGTCGGTAGCATAATTGCGCTTTTGTGATGCGCTGCTATTTCATGCGGTTCACTTTTATGCCCTCCTGGTGGAGAGGTGCTTGGAGCTTGGCGGCGTCTTCGAAGGTGAAAATCCAGTTGGTGCGACTGTTCTGCGTCAGTTGGGCACTGGCAGGGTTAGATGGGGTGTAAGCCCAGCCCCAAGCCGATTCCTTCACGGTCCAGTCGCCGTCGGGGAGTGCGATGCTGCGCTCCCATGCCCCGGTGTGGGGGTTGTAGTTGTCGGGGCGCAGAATTGCGGTGAGATACTTTGTGGAGCCTTTGTAGATGTCGAACATGAAGTTGTCGCGCACAGTTGTCGGCACGCCTTTCTTTTGCAGCGTGATGTAGATGTACTGGAAGCCGAGTGCGAGGCTCATATACTTGTTGTCGTACTGGCCGCCGTCGACTTTATAGTATTTTTTCGCCAGGTCGGCAATAGCGTCGCGGTAGCGGTCGTTGGGGTCGGTGGTGTTGCCGTTGGTTCCCTCTGAATACTTGGTATCGTCGGTGATATAGTCTTCCATCCACAGCAGAGTGTTTTTGGTGACAGGGGCATTGCTGCCCGACAGATCCATGTTTGTTACGTCGGGGAGTTGCAGCTTGGTGCCGTTGCCGTTGGCAAAGATGTCGTCGGCACCCAGTTCGGCATAGTTGTCGTAGATACCGATTCCACCGCCGGAGCCGATATTGAATTTCAGCTCGGCATTGTTGCCGATGAATATTCCACCGCCTATTCCGCTCAGCTCGATTGCAGGCTTCTGATAAGCAGTTTCCTGCTTTGTGGTGCCTGTAGCGCGGTTCTTATTGATAAGGCCATTGCTGTAGGTCAGCACAGCCTTGTCGTAGAGATAAACACCGCCTGCATTTAGTGCCTGATTGCCGATGATGCTTGCATCGGTGATGAAAGAATTGATTGCACCGCGAGCTGCAATACCACCGCCGATTATGGCAGTGTTATTCTTAATGTCGCCGCCTGAGAATGTCACTGTTTCTGCTGTCGATGTCGGGTTGTAGAAGAACAGACCGCCACCGAAACCGCTGGCTGCGTCGTTCTGCTCTGCTTTGTTTTCGCTGATTGTTCCGGCAGTCATCGTCATGGTGCCGCCTCGGATAAACACGCCGCCACCTCCTGCCACAGGGTTGTCGCCGCTGTCGGTGTTCCAGCCCCAAGCGGTGTTGTTGCTGATGAAACCGTCTTTCATTTCAAGCGAACCGCCGTCGATAGTTATGCCGCCGCCGCTTCGACCTGCCGAATTGCCGGTGATGTTACCGCTCTCAATTGTGGCTTTCGATGCCGCGCCGGAGATGTAGATTCCACCGCCGTTGTGGCTGTTTGCCTTGTTGTCGGTCACATTGACGGTGTTGAGCGAAAGGTTTCCGTTTTCCAGGAAGAAGCCACCACCGTGTTCTTCGGCATAGTTACCGCTGAATGTAACAGTTCCCGTGCTTGTAGATGTGATAGAAAGGTCTTTCACAAACATGCCCCCGCCACGAATGGCTTTGTTCTTATTGATGCTGCCACGGTTGAGGTTGATGGTGACATTGTAATTCTTTCCGCTTGAGGGCGTGACATAGCGCACATATACACCACCACCGTAACCACGTGCAATGTTGTCATGGATAGATGTTCCGTTGATGTTTGCCACAATTTTCGAGCCGTTGCCGAGGTTGGTCTTTTCTGTGAAGTCGAAGCAAATGCCTGCGCCGTCGGCAAAGTAGTTTTCGGGGTTGTAACATTCGTTATTGTAGACTTCAAGCTTGTCGTTTATGTCGTAGGTCCAACTGACCACAGCATCTTTATAGTGAGTGGAAGCATAGCCGTAGAAGTAGATTCCGGCACCCCAGTATTTGGCTCTGTTGTGATGTACCTTTGTCACGCTGCCTGTGAAGCGGCAAGTGGTTTCGAGTCGCATACCGCCACCTGTTTCGAGCGATTCGTTATGGTGGACGTCGCAGCCGTCGATAGTAAGGTCGCGAGCGTTCCAGAATAGACCGCTACCCTCGCCGGTAGCAAAGTTTTCGTAGATTTCCACGTTCTTTAGCTTCATAACGGCGTAGCTGCTGCCCTCGGTGCGGATAATTCCTCCCCATTTGTTGTTTTCGTTCTTGATGTAACGCATGAGATTGTGATAGAATTTTGAATTTTCAATAGTAATCACATTCTTGCCATCCTTGCAGCCGCCTGTCTTTATCGCCGTACCGTAGTAGCCAACACACTCGTAGATTTCGCAGCCTTTGAGGGTTGTGGAAATAGGCTTGTCGCTTTCGGTAGAAGACTTGCCTGGAGTGTTGGCACTGATGGTGATAGCACCGTGACCGCGATATTTGAAGTATTTATTCTCTACAGTTTTGCCTTCGTCGTCATACTTGTTGTTACTGCCTATCATCTTGGCGTTGATGTCGTGGAGCTTGCAGTTTGTCAATGTAAGTGTACCGCTGTTGTAAATGCCGCCAAAAAGGAGGGCGCGGTATTCATCTACGAGATTACCCGAACCGTCAACGTCTTGCCCCATTCTCATCTTTGTGTCATCCAAGTGATACCCTCCGTCAATTCCTCGTTCCCAGTTGCCATGGCATGAACCGTCGATATCGACATTATCCATTATTAGCATTCCGCCGGGCTTAACGTAGAACATTGAATGGGCGTTATCAGTGTTGCTGTAAGCCATCTTGTTTTTGATGGATCGGACGTTGCCATGAATGGTGAGTGTCACGCCATCATTGATTGTGATTTGTCCAAGCAAATTTATGTCGTCGGAAAGCGTGATTTCTGTGGATGTGGAGTAGGTCACACCCACGTTTTTCTTGTTGGTGGTGTCGGTGCTTCCCCAATTAGTGGCAGCACTGCCGGAGAGTGGTGCCAGCAGGGCGGCGAGGGTGAGGGCGAGATATGTAGATTTGTTTTTGGTCATGCCTTGTGCTATGTTTTTTTGTAAGTGTTCGTTGAGATTGATGATTTGCGGTCAATTGAGTGCAGGATTACGACGGAATGGTCCAGGCTTGGTTGAGATAGTCCTTGTGCACTATCTGTGCCACTATGCAGATTTCGAGGAATGCGTCGGCAATTGGTGGGGCCGACGTGAGCGTGTAGCTCTCGAACAGCGGCACCGGAGTATCGTTGTAGCGCAGCACCGTCGGCTTGCAATAGTAGAATTCATCGGTGCCCTTGACCCAGTAGGTGCTCCAATTGGCACCCCAATTGACTTTGCCTACGGTGGTGTCGTCGATGCTCCACGATGCCACTATGTCCTCGGTGAGGTCGGAGTTGGTGCGGAGCCAGTAGCCCACAATGGAGGCGCGGATATAGCCCTCGGCAATACCCGTGTTGGTGATTTTCACATTGTTTTTCACCCATGTGTCGCCCACCTTTTTCACATCGTCGGTAACGACAACATCGACCTCCTCGGGGATTCCGATTGTGAAGTAGTAGCGTTTTACAGGCTCAAACTTGTCGATGATTTCGCTGAGCTTCTTTTCCATGACGTAGGTGTGCCAATTGTTCTCGTTGGGGTCGGAGAATGAGCCTATGCGGAAGGTGATTTGGAGAGTGATGTCCTGCTCGGTCTTCATGTCCTGCGGAATGATGAGGAAAGTCTTTTCGTTGCCTCCAATCTGCTCGGTGCTGCCATTGTAGAGATGGCTGAACGACTGGCAGTAGTCTACATTGCCGGTCTTGCCGGTCCAGGTGAAAGATGCATCTTCATTGCTCTCCCAGCGAGCTTCGCACTTGCCCTCGGTGTAGCAGCCTTTGAGTGCTATGTGCTTCACCAGAGTCTTGTCGGGCAGCGAGCCGGTCTTGAAGGTTATGGCCGAGAGAGCGTGCTCGAAGTGCAACGGCACAGCCGATGCATTCTTGGCATTGTCCTTGCTTATGGAGAACACTATGTCGGGCTGATTCTCGGCATCGGAGTAGTTGCCTGAAGCGTCGGCTCCGGCAGGTGCGGGCATCTTGTAGCTGAACTTTATGGAGCGCGTTGTGGCATCGGGCTGGTAGATTTCGGGCTTGTTGCCGGCACTGAAGACGTCAGGCTTGTTTCCGGCGTAGGAGAAGAAGGAGAGGTGTGTGCCGTCTTTGGGCCAGAAGCGTCCGGTGCTGATTATGCCGTCGCCGTCGGGGTCGTCGTAGTCTTCATCGAAGAAGAGGCGGTGGGTGGTGCCGCCGTTCTCCTCGGTGTATGCCACGCCGTGGAAGCTGGTGATGCGCGTTGTCGACTGGTCGTAGAACTGGCTGCGCGAGTCGGGAGTGGCATCAGTATTTGTGGCATTTGGTTCCGGCTCGGCTGAGAAGTGCTGCGGGTCGGCAGGCAGCTCGGTGATGCAGAGGGTGAGAGTGTCGCCCTCCACCACTATTGGGAGATACTTCTGCTTGACAATCACCACCGTGGCAGGGGCTATGATGGTATCGGCTTGTGGCTCGCCTGAGCGCGAGTCGGCAATGACATCGCTCGAAATCTCGAAGCGAATCATGCCGTCGTCGGAGTTGTTGCCTTTACCGAAGTCGTCGGAACATGCTGCTGTGGAGAGCAGCAATGCAGCGGCTCCCAACCAAGATAGGGCTTTACGTCGTGAAAAGATGCTTTTCATTACAGTTTTTTTGTAGCTTTTCGAGGCACACAACGGCAGGAGGCTTGCTTTGGCTTTGGCGGCTTTTAGCTGCTGCCGTGTGAATCTCTGATTAGTGACCGGAAGGGGACATTCAACCCCTTCCGGCCTGGAATTGAAGTATCGAAGAATCTGTGAAAATCTATTTCGATAGCTTGTGGAGAGAAGGGTCCCGTTAGGGGATTACTTGTTCAAATAAACGTCCTTGTTTGCTACGTCAACAAAGTCATCAACAGTGATTTCAAGCTTGATAGGAGTGAGAACTTCTTTTCCTGTATCAGGGTCAGAGCCACCATTTCCGTCTGTAGTGAATACGAATGTGTAAACATAGCGTTTTCCATCCTCCCAAGTAGTGCTTGCAGGAACAGGAATTGCAATATATTTTGTTATCCAATTGTCACTTGTATCTTTACCTCCCCAAAGAACTACATCAGTTCCTGTGTTTACTGTTCCACCTTCGTCAGCAATGTTGTAAATCAAGGCTTTCAGCAAGAAATAGCTGTCTGTCGATGCGGATGCAGTTCCAGTTGACCACGGGGTGAGTGTCTGAGGAAGAAGATACATTGAGCGAGATGTGTATTCTTTTCCTGTTTCGGCTGTCAAGTTTTTAGCATCGCTTGTGAGAACAACATCACCATCTGTTGCAACTTCATAAGTTGCAGTACCTGATTGAGCACTCCATTCACCACGACCACGGCGAGGATCAGTGTTTCCAAGGTTTTCACCTGTAGTGTGATCTTCGTAATTACCACTTTCAAGTCTTCCATCACCTGAAGTAACTGCTTTCATTGTGAATGTTCCTGTATTTTTTACATTTACAACCTTCACACCATCAACGATAACATGAATCTTGTTATTTGCATTCTTTGCTCTGAACTCAATCTGTGAAAGAGCGTGGCGGAAGTTGATTTTCAACTGACCAGCATCCGGCTTTTTTTTGGCTTCTTCTACTGCATAGATAAAGTCTACCTGGTCTGCTACTTGGTCAGCAACTATGAAATCAGCTTTCATAGCGGTATAGGCATTTTCTCCAGTAGTCTCAGTCCATTCAGGAGCTGCATTGCAGTATGCAAAGAATTTAAGGTTTTTTGTATCGGTTGCATCACCAAGTTCCGGCCAATAACGAACCGGTCCGTCTGCAAGGTAAGTTTTGCAAGCATCGTCAGAAGCATTTGATTTCTTATATCCATCATTGATAAAATATTGGGCATACGCAGACCCATTGGTAGTGTATGCTGCTGCAACTTTGAATGTGGCTGGGGTTACATTGTTGCAGTAGCCATCTTTGGCACGAGAAAGCGATTTGCCGGTTACAGCGGTGAAAGAAATCTCTTGATTTTGTTCGTTGGTCTGAATAACCTCTTCATTTGAGCAAGCAGTCAAAGCAAGAACTGCCATCGCTCCAATAACGACCTTTTTCATAATTAAATGTTTTTTTGTAAGTTAGTAATTGTGTTAATTAATTTATTTTGTTTTATTTGTTTATTCATATTTACTTCGACATGGGAACGTCGGCACTGCTGCCGTCGACGAAATCGTCGATAGTCACAGTGAGCTTGATAGGAGTGAGCACATCGTTGCCATTGTCGGGGTCGGCACCGCCATCACCGGCATTGGTGAACTTGAAGGTGTAGACGTAGCGTTTTCCCGGCTGCCAGTTGGTGTCAGGAGCAGGGATAGCAATCTCCTTGGCACCGGCAGCAACGCCCGAAGCACCCGAGCCCCAGATGAGGGCATCGGCAGAGGGGTTGAAAGCAGCGCCGGCAACATTCCAAATCTTGGCTTTGATGAGGAAATAGGTGTCGGCCGACTCCACAGCCTTGGGAGTGGCAGTGCGGTTCCAGCCCTCGAGCTGCTGCGGAACGAGATACATGGTGTTGGCGTTATACTCCTTTCCGGCAGGGTCGGTGATGGTGAGCGAAGTGCGCGAAGCCTGTAGCGCGGTGGCATCGAACGTCACGCCGTAGGTGGCGTCGACGCTCTGATTCGACCAGGTGCCAATCTTGTCGGCAGCAGGATAGGTGCCGCCGAAGTTGTGGTCGACCACATTGTCGTCGGTGGTGGTGGCAGGGAATGCGAAATCGCCCTTGCTGAACACATTGACCACCTTCACGCCGCAAATCTCGACGTGGATATTGGGATTCTCGTTGAGTCCGGCAAACTCAATCTGCGAGAGAGCGTGACGGAAATTGATGCTCTGCACCCCGTCGGTGGGGCGCACGGTGGCGTGGAGCAGGGGATAGAGTGTATCGAGCGGCTGCTGGCAAGCGGGGGT
>CAMFSS010000035.1 GCA_945983195.1 uncultured Prevotellaceae bacterium
TGTAGATATTCTCGCTATCTTTGTTCTCGGGCAGAGAATTGTGAGCTTCATCGGTAACTATCACCGTAGTGGTATCGAGCGAAGCCAGCATACGTGCATAGTTCTTGCCGAGGAAGCGTAATTCATATCCTTCGTCAGTAACGTTGACTTTATCCTTGATATATTCTTGGAATCGGATAATATCGAAACTACCATCGGCCTTGAAACACGCAGGAAAATGCTCTTTGAGAATCTCAAGTTCATGGCAACCGGGTGTCGCTGAGTTGTTTTTGTCGAGTATATCTTTAATCATCAGTTTTTATTGATTTCGGTTTGTTCTTTTATTTGCAAATATATATATAATTCGTGAGATTGATGCACCTACAGAATAAATAAATTCTTTTCTTTTAGAGAAAAATTCATAATTTTGTGGGGGATTTATTGGAAAAAATTATGATTATGAGAGAACGGCTTAAGGGGGCGTACAGCGAGGGTGAGGCTCTTGCGATATATAATGAGGCGAGGGCTGAGGGCGGTCTGGCTGACTTCTGCTTGCGCTTTATGCACGATGATGACTATCAAGTGGCACGCAATGCCTTGTGGGGACTTACTAAGGCCGGAAAGGAGGAGGTGCGACAACTGCAACCGCTGCGCGAGAGCTTAATTGACCTTGCAATGGAAACCGGCAATTCTTCGGTGCGGCGGCTTTCGCTTAATCTGGTGGAGCGTCTGGATATGGGTGAGGACGATGTGAGGAGCGATTTTCTTGATTTTTGTCTTGAGCATGCAGTCGACTTGCAAGAATTTCCCGGCATACAGTCGCTTTGCCTGAAACTGGCATTCAGAATGTGCCGCTTTTTTCCCGAACTGATGGCAGAATTGCACCGCATAGTGGAATCGATGGATATGAACTACTATAGCCCGGCAGTGCGCAGCGTAAGAACGCGCATTCTTGCCAATCGAATGAAATAATTCTGTGCCGCTTCGGCAGGAATCGGTTATCGGAGTAACCGAAAATCAAGTAAAAATGGTTATAGGAGTAACCGAAAAATGAGTGAAAACGGTTATCGGAGTAACCGATTTTTTGGTAAAAATGGTTATTGGAATAACCTTTTTGTTGAAAAAATTGGTTATCCCAATAACCTTTTGTATCTTTGTGGGCAATAATAACCCCAAAGGAGATAGATGGAAACGCTACTCAACAAACACCGAACACTGATATCGCAGACGAGAATGGATATAGTCCGCGATAGCTATAACACGATAAAATGGGAAAAGCCGCTTGTGGGAATCCGCGGGTCGCGTGGAGTGGGCAAGACCACACTGATGCGCCAGTACATTCGCAAAACCTACGGCGTGAATGCCGGTGAGGCACTATATTGCGCTATGGACAGTATGTACTTCACCAATCACTCGCTGCTTGAGCTTTGCGAGCGTTTCAGCCTGATGGGAGGAAAGCACCTCTTTCTCGACGAAGTTCACAAGTATCCACATTGGAGCAGAGAGATAAAGGAACTCAACGACCTTTATCCGAATATGAAGATAACATTTACGGGGTCGTCGCTGCTACAAATTCTCAATGCCGATGCCGACTTGTCACGCCGCGTTCTGTCGTACTCAATGAGCGGACTTTCGTTTCGTGAATATATGCGTTTCTATCATGGCATAAAGCTTCCAGTGAGATCACTTGCGGAAATACTTGCCAATGCCGAAGCTGTATGTGAAGAGGTGAACGCCGTGTGTCACCCGCAAAAGCTCTTTGAGGAGTATCTGCGTGTGGGTTACTATCCCTTCTATGACGGAGATGAGGAGGAATATTACAGCAGACTGGAAAATGTGGTTACATTCGTGATTGACCAGGAGCTTGTAGACTTGTGCAATATCGACCGTGCATACACTCGCAAGCTCAAGGCTATGCTGCTGTATCTTGCTGCCAATGTGCCTTTTGAGGTGAACATCAGCAAGCTCTCAACCTATCTTGAGCTTAACAAGGCAACGGTGCTGAGCTATCTGTCGAATATGCAAAGGGCTGAGCTGCTGAATCTTCTCTACTCCGACAACAAGTCGGTGACAAAGATGCAGAAGCCCGACAAGGTGTACATTCAAAATGCCAACTTGCTGTGTATGCTGAGCAATGATGTGAAGATTGGAACTCTGCGTGAGTGCTTTGTGGTGAATCAGCTATCGGCGAAGCACACCGTGGAGTATGCCAAGGAGCATGGAGACTTCCGTGTTGACGGAAAATACACATTTGAAGTGGGCGGAGCTGACAAGAAATTCACACAGATAGCCGACATACCCGACAGTTATATACTCGCTGACTCGCTGACCTACCCCATAGGCAACAAATTGCCTATATGGCTGGTTGGGCTTATCTATTGACGCGCGTGTGGGGGGTGGAAGAGGTTGGGAATGTGCGGAATGACGTTAATAAGCTATAAAATCGGCAGAAAAACGGTCGTGGATATTGACAAACGCCTTTTGCGGTTGTAATTTTGCACAAATTATAGCCAATTCTAAGAATTGGTGGGTTTTGGCTGAAATTGGCTGCTTTGTGCAGGCGTTTTGGCTCGTTTGGATTATGGCTGCTACGAAGAAGAAAATATCATATTTCAGTGCCAATGTCACGGCAGTGATGAGTGTGGCATTGGTGTTGCTGCTGCTTGGAATAGTGGCGGTGATTGGTGTTGCCGCAAATGAGCTTACGGTGAGCATCAAGGAGAATATCGGATTCGACATTTCGATGAAAGATGACGCCACTGATCAGCAGATAGCACAGGTGCGCCGCGATATAGCCGCAGCACCTTTCACGGCGAAGATGAAATATGTGTCGAAGGACGAAGCTCTGCAAGTGTGGCGCGAGGAAACCGGCGAGGACCTTATGGCGGTGCTCGGCTTCAATCCGCTCACTGCCGAGATTGAGGTGCACGTGAAGAGCGGCTACTCCGACCTTGCCTCAATCGACCGCATAGCTTCCTCGCTGAAGCAGAAATATGCTGCCATTGAGAGTGTCGCCACACACCGCGAGAATATTGAAGCCATCAACCGCACTCTGACGCAGACTGCCATGGTGCTTGCCGTGGCTGCTGCGGCGATGCTGATTATCTCGATTGCGCTTATCAACAACACTGTGCGCATGACCATCTACTCCAAGCGTTTCCTTATCCACACGATGAAACTTGTGGGTGCTACGCCTGGATTCATTCGCAAGCCCATCGTGGTGAGCTGCATGATTAATGGCGTGATTGCTGCCATTGTGGCTGTGGGGCTGCTTGCTGCACTGCTCTACTACCTGAGCCTCGATGCGCTTGCCGGCGATGCCTTGGGCAAGCTGCTTCCGGTGGAGGCTCTTGGAGCGACTGCTGCGGCGATGGTGGCACTTGGCGCACTGCTATGCTGCGCTACTGCCTATTTTGCAGCCAATAAATACATCAGGCTCGACTACGACAGGCTGTTTTGAGCTGGCATACAGGGCTGATTGAAATGTTTCGTTACACAATTGACAAATAGAATAATAACGCGATAAATGGAAAAGTTTGTAAACAAAAAGGGTGCGCCTGAAACAGAGGGCGCAAAAAAGACGGAAATCAAACGCACCGATTTCCCATTGGCAAAAATCAACTTTCTGCTCATGATGGTGTGCGGAATTCTTATCGTGGCAGGCTTTCTGCTGATGCTTGGCGGTGCCAATGACGGTGCAGAGTTCAACGGCGACATTTTCGGCTTCCGCCGCGTGGTGGTAGGCCCTACAATGGCTTTCATAGGCTTTGTGGCTATGGGCGTGGCTATTATTTTCAAGAAAAAGTAATAGGGCTTTGCCGGAATGTGCAGAACACAAGGATTTTTTAGGTTTTTATTGTCAAAAAAAATAGTAAACAACTGAGAACAAGACTCATAATATGGATATATTTCAATCAATCATCATCGCTATTGTCGAGGGACTGACTGAGTTCCTGCCCGTGTCGTCGACAGGACACATGATTATCGCCGAGGAGGCTCTCGGCGTGGAGCACAACGATTTTGTGAACGCTTTCACAGTGATTATACAGTTTGGAGCCATCCTTTCGGTGGTGTGGCTCTACTGGAAACGCTTTTTCCACCTCAATGAGGTGCCTGCCGGAGTCACCGGTGTGAAGGCCTTCCTCACACGCTACGACTTCTACTGGAAGCTGCTTGTGGCATTCATTCCGGCAGCTGTGATAGGTTTCCTGCTTGGCGACTTCATCGACAGCCTGCTTGAGAACGTCACAGTGGTGGCTGTGATGCTGGTGCTTGGAGGAGTGCTGATGCTTTTCGTCGACAAGTGGTTCAACCGCGACACCACCGCACCGCTCACCGAGAAGCGTGCGCTCACCATAGGCTTCTACCAGTGCATCGCCATGATACCCGGTGTGTCGCGCTCAATGGCAACGATTGTGGGAGGTATGCAGCAGGGCTTGACGCGCAAAGACGCAGCCGAGTTCTCATTCTTCCTTGCAGTTCCCACCATGTTTGCCGCCACAGCCTACAAGCTGCTGAAGCTTGTGATAGAGCCAGAGTCGCTGCAACTTCTTAGCGACAACCTCATGGTGCTGCTCATAGGCAACGTAGTGGCATTCATCGTTGCGCTGCTTGCGATAAAGTTCTTCATAAGCTATGTCACGAAGTATGGCTTCAAGGCATTCGGATACTATCGTATAATTGTTGGTGCGGCAATCATCATAATGGGATTGTGCGGCATCAGCATGGAAGTGTAATTGAGGGCTGATGAGTGAATTGCTGAATCCAATAGCCGGCGAGGTGCTCTACGTCGACAAGCCGCTGCACTGGACGTCGTTCTACGCAGTGAAGCGCATTCGCGGCGTGCTGAACAAGCGGCTTGGCGTGAAGAACCTGAAGGTAGGACATGCCGGAACGCTCGACCCGCTTGCCACCGGCGTGCTGATACTGTGCACGGGGCGTGCCACCAAGCGCATCGACGAGCTTCAGGCGCATGTGAAGGAGTATGTTGCCACGCTGCGGCTTGGAGCCACCACGCCATCATTCGACCTGGAGACCGAAGTCGATGCCACCTATCCGTGGGAGCACGTCACACGCGAGGATGTGGAGCGTGTGCTTCAAGAGAATTTCACGGGGAGCATTGAGCAGGTGCCGCCGGCATTCTCGGCGTGCAAAGTCGACGGAAAACGGGCCTACAAGATGGCACGCAAGGGACGCGAGGTGGAACTGAAAGCCAAGACGCTCGTAATCGACGAGATAGAGCTTCTGGAATTTGCACCGCCGTCGCTCACCATCAGAGTGGTGTGCAGCAAGGGCACCTACATTCGCGCACTTGCCCGCGACATAGGCGAGGCACTCGGCAGCGGAGCACATCTCACCGCATTGCGCCGCACGCGAGTGGGCGATGTGAGGGTGGAGCAGTGCAGCAGCGTAGAAGCCGCCGTAGAAAGGCTCATGGAGGCTGACTATGTGCCGGTGGAGGAGGCTCAGAAGCAACTGCAAAACCAGCCGAAACAGCAGAGATAGAAAAAGCAGAATATTAAGGTAAAAAAAGATAAGGAAACAAGGAATATGAAACTATCAGAGTTCAAATTTAAGCTGCCCGAGGAGCTGATTGCAACAGAGCCGGCTCCTGTGCGCGACGAATCGCGCCTGTTGGTACTACACCGCAAAACCGGTGAGATAGAGCACCGTGTGTTCAAGGAAATACTTAACTATTTCGACGACGGCGACTGCTTCATTTTCAACGACACCAAGGTGTTCCCTGCACGCCTCTACGGCAACAAGGAGAAGACAGGTGCAAAAATCGAGGTGTTCCTGCTGCGCGAGCTTAATGAGGAGCACAAGCTGTGGGACGTGCTTGTGGAGCCTGCCCGCAAAATCCGCATAGGCAACAAGCTCTATTTCGGGCTCGACGACTCAATGGTTGCCGAGGTGATCGACAATACCACTTCCCGCGGCCGCACGCTGCGTTTCCTCTACGACGGTCCGCACGACGAGTTCAAGGCCAATCTGTTCGCCCTAGGCGAGACACCTATTCCACTCTACATAAAGCGCGAGCCGAAACCCGAGGACGCAGAGCGTTACCAGTGCATTTTTGCCAAGAATGAGGGCGCAGTGGTGGCACCGGCAGCCGGATTCCACTTCAGCCGCGAGCTGATGAAGCGTATGGAAATCAAGGGCGTGGATGCAGGATTCCTCACCATGCACTCCGGACTTGGAAACTATCGCGAAATTGATGTGGAGGACCTCACAAAGCATCGCATGGACTCAGAGCAGATGGAGGTGACCGATGAGCTGGTGAAGCTCGTCAACACTGCAAAAGACCGCGAGAAGCGTGTGTGTGCCGTTGGCACTTCCACACTGCGCGCTGTGGAGAGCACAGTGGGAATGAACGGACACATAAAGGCTTATTCGGGCTGGACAAACAAATTCATATTCCCTCCCTACGATTTCACGGTGTGCGACTCATTGGTGAGCAATTTCCACATGCCATACTCCATCATGCTCATGATGGTGTGCGCATTTGGCGACTATGAGAAGGTGATGAACGCCTACAATGTGGCAGTGAAGGAGAAATACCGCTTCGGTGCCTATGGTGACGCAATGCTGATCACGGAGTAGTAGGGGCGAAATGAACGACTACAAGCGAATAGCCGTAAAAATAGGCAGCAATGTGCTGACCCGAGCCGACGGGACGCTCGACATCACTCGAATGTCGGCTCTCGTCGACCTGCTTGCTGCGCTGCACCGCTCGGGCGTGGAGGTGATAATGGTCACTTCAGGAGCCGTGGCATCGGGGCGCAGCGAAATGAAGCGCCAGATGGGGCAACGGCATCTCGACCCGGTGTCGGCACGTCAGCTCTTCTCGGCGGTGGGTCAGGCAAAACTTATCAACCGCTACTATGAGCTTTTCCGCGACCACGGCATAGTGTGCGGACAGGTGCTCACCACCAAGGAGAATTTTGCCACGCGCCAGCACTATCTCAACCAGAAGCACTGCATGGAGGTTATGCTTGAGAATGGCGTGATTCCTATAGTGAACGAGAACGACACCATTTCGGTGACAGAGCTTATGTTCACCGACAACGACGAGCTTTCGGGGCTTATCGCAACGATGATGAGCACCGATGCGCTAATCATACTGAGCAACATCGACGGCGTGTACGACGGTGACCCACAATTGCCTGAATCGCACATTATCACCGACATCTATCCCGAAAGTGCACTCGACAGCGACACATTCATTCAGTCGAAGAAGTCGAGCTGCGGACGTGGCGGCATGGGCACAAAATACCGCATTTCGCAGAAAGTGGCAGATGAAGGCATCACTGTGGTGATTGCCAACGGTCGCCGCGACAATATTCTTCTTTCAGTCACATCGGGCGACAGCAATGTACCCTTCACCACATTCAACGCTTCGGAGCGACCCACATCGAGCGTGAAGAAGTGGATTGCACACAGCGAGGGCTTCGCCAAAGGCGAAATCCATGTGAACGAAGGTGCTTTGAAGGCTCTGACTTCGCCACAGGCATCGAGCCTGCTGCCTGTGGGAGTAACCAAGGTGGTGGGAGAATTTGAGAAGGACGACATTGTGCGAATCATTGCCCCCGACGGCAGTGCATTTGCTGTGGGGCGCATCGGTTGCGACAGCGCACGTGCAGCGGCAGTTGCCGGCAAGCAGGGCGGCAAGCCGCTGATTCACTATGACTATCTTTATATTGAATAATGTAGCTTACATTCAAAGAATTAACAATAAGGGAAATATGGGAAATCTAACCGGATTGTTCAGCAGCGTGCGCCAAGCATCGCGCAAGCTCAATCTCATCGACGAACAGAAAATCAACGCAGTGCTCTGCAAGGTGGCTGATGCCGCTGTGGCACGCACTGCCGAAATACTTGAGGCAAACAAGCAGGACCTGGCTCGAATGGAGCCGACTAACCCGAAATATGACCGCCTGATGCTCACGGCAGAGCGCATTGCCGACATTGCAGCCGACATGCGCCGTGTGGCGCAACTGCCGTCGCCGCTGGGCAAGGTGCTTGCCGAGTGGACGCAGCCCAATGGCATGACCATTTCGAAGGTGAGTGTGCCTTTCGGCGTGATAGGCATAATCTATGAGGCACGCCCCAATGTGACATTCGATGTGTTCTCGTTATGCCTGAAGAGCGGCAATGCCGTGATTATGAAGGGTGGAAGCGATGCTGCCAGCTCAAACGATGCCATAGTGCGCGTGATTCACAGTGTGCTGCGCGAGGAGGGAATCGACACTGCCGTAGCCACACTGCTGCCTCCTACGCACGAAGCTACTGCCGAAATGCTCAATGCCGTAGAATATGTCGACCTCATTATTCCGCGCGGCAGCAAGAACCTTATCAACTTTGTGCGCGACAACTCGCGTGTGCCGGTGATTGAGACCGGTGCCGGAATCTGTAATTGCTATTTCCACACGTCGGGCGACTTGGAGAAGGGCCGCCGCATAGTGATGAATGCAAAGACGCGCCGTGTGAGCGTGTGCAATGCACTCGATTCGCTAATCATCGACCGCAGCCGCCTTGCCGACCTGCCGCAGCTTGTGGCACCGCTTGCCGACAAGCACGTCATTATCTATGCCGATGAGGAGTCTTTCCCGATGCTCGTAGGGCAATATCCCTATCTTGAGCACGCCACAGCCGATGACTGGGGGCACGAATACATGGACTACAAGATGTCGCTCAAAACCGTAGGCGGCATTGATGAGGCTCTCGACCACATTGCACGCTATTCGTCGCGGCACAGCGAGAGCATCGTGGCTGAGGACACCGAGGCGCAGGCCCGTTTCCAGAAGGAGGTTGATGCAGCGTGCGTCTACACCAATCTGCCCACATCGTTCACCGATGGCGGACAATTCGGATTTGGTGCGGAGATAGGCATTTCCACGCAGAAGCTGCACGCCCGCGGTCCCATGGCACTGCCCGAAATCACCACCTACAAGTACCTTATCACCGGCAACGCCCAGATTCGTCCGTAACACCAAGGTGCGATTCTGCCATAAATTTGGCGGCAGACAGTGAGGGAGAGCAATATTCCTATTTTTCAGGTATAAGATGCTGTATGGAATACGTTTTGGAGAATCAGATTAATGCCTATGGGGCATTTCGGAGGTATGTGGAGTCGTATGCACCCGATTGCCACACCGTCGTTGCGCTCATTCGCCGCCGTGCCGCCTTGTGCCCTGCCGCTGTGGCAGTGGTTGATGCATCATCGGCGTTGAATTATGAAGAGCTTGACCGCAAATCAGACGCATTGGCAATGCGCCTGCGCCAAAACGGAGTGTGTACAGGCAAGTATGTGGGCATTATGCTCCCTCGCACCAAGGAATATATTGTGGCAATATTGGCAACGCTCAAAGCCGGCGGTGCTTATGTTCCGCTCGATGAGTTCTGCCCCAAAAGCCGCCTCGATGCCATTATGACTGACTCGGCGATGAGCTGCATAATTATTGTTGGGGGAGTAAGTTCACCCTTGTGTGATGCTCAATCCGTTAAGGCGATTATAGATATTGAAGACATACACTCCGACACGTTGCGGTGTGAGTGCGCGCCCGACTACAGCGACGAGTCGGCGGCAGCGTGCCTGATGTACACTTCGGGCACCACAGGCAAGCCAAAAGGCGTGATTATAAGCCACCGATACATGATGTCGCTTGCCATATACGGCTCAAGGCTGTTTCAACTGACAGGGAGCGACCGTGTGATGCTTCACCCCGGTTTTGGAGTGATAGCATCATTCGGCAATATCTTTCCTGCACTGGTATCGGGCAGCAGCCTGCACATCGTCAGCGAGGAGATGCGCCACGATATTTCGGCTTTGCGGAGATACATCATCAATGCCGGCATCAGCGGCGGAGTGGTTTACACAGCCATAGGTTCGCAACTGCTCAATGGCGGTGCGACGAGTCTGCGGTGGCTGATGATGGGCGGCGGGCAACTGGTGTCGCCAACCATACCGGCAGGAACGTCGGTGTACATCTGCCTGGGGTGTACCGAGGGGCTGTTCATAGCCCATAGCCTGATTGGCGCAGGGGCGCATGAAGGCGTTATGGCATTGTCAACGCCTGCTGCCTGCAATGTGACCTTGCTCATAGACGATGCCGGAAATCAGGTGAAGCAGGGCGAGATAGGGGAGATTGTGGTTACCGGAGATGTGGTTGCCGACGGCTATGCCGGTGACGTGCAAGCTACAGACTCGAAGTTTGGCACAAGCCCACTGATTGACGGACGCACCATGTATCGCACCGGAGATTTGGGGCGAATCAACGAAAGTGGAATGCTGGAATACTGCGGGCGTGCCGACAGGCAAATCAAAGTCAGCGGTTATCGCATCGAGCCTGGAGAGGTGGAGGCGGCGATTCTCGGCTATGAGGGTATCGAGGGCACAATAGTGGCGGCTGTCGACATCAATCACACCAAGCAGCTATGTGCATGGTATGCCTCGAAGCAGCCGATAGCAGATACCGTCATTCGTGGGCATGTAAGCCGGCTGTTGCCTGCATATATGGTTCCGACGTATTTTATCCATACTCCGAGCCTGCTGACCGGCTATGGTGACAAGATTGACGTAGCGTCGTTGCCGCTGCCCGACACTGCCAGTGATGAGATAGTGCCGCCGCGCGATATTGCTGAAGAAAAGGTGCTGGCTATTGTGAAGCGAGTGCTGTGCTGTGAGAATATCGGTGTCACCACCGACTTGGTTAAGGTGGGGCTGACATCTCTTCTGGCGATGTATATAGCCACTTGTATCGAGGAAGAGCTGCAACTGACGCTGCACACATGGCAGATGCTTGGAAAGAGTTCGATACGCCAATGGCTTGCTGAAGCCCGTCACACCGGGAGTGCTGTGCGCACCTATCCAGCCCGACGCTTATATCCGCTGCTTGCAGGACAGTGGCGCATATATCATGAAATGCTCGATGACCCCAATAATGCCAAGAATGGCACTTGCCGGCTGATATTCATTCCGGCAATGAGCGTATCAAGGCTTACTGCGGCTGTGGAGCGAGTGATTGAAGCACATCAGTCGTTGGGTGTGAGGATAGTGCTGCACAATGGCGTTCCCATGATGGAACGAAGCGACTCAGCCAAGCCCGATTTGGAAGTCTATGAGGTTGCAGATGACTGGAACAGCGATGAATGTGCAAGGCACTTGAAGCCATTCTTAATTTCAGAAAAAGGCAATCCGCTTGTGCGCATTGCAGTGATTGGCAAGCCGTCGGGAGCATATCTGCTGATACACTGTGCACACATCATCTACGATGGTGCATCACTGCAAATATTTCTCGATGATTTGATTGCCGCCCTTCAGGGAAAAGCCCTGCGGCCGGAGCCTGTAACCATCTTTGATGTGTCGCTCCATGAGGCAGAGTATGCCGACACTGACCAAGGCCTGACGGATAAGCGAGACATCGACCACTTGTGCCGGGGGGCCACTGCAATCACAGACTTGAAGCCGGGCAATGACCCATCGGGCACCGTGGGCTTTAGCTTCGATACCGGGCTGATTGATGCCTATTGCCACTGCAAGGCAATCACCGCCAACAGCTTTTGGACTACTACCATGCTGCAAGCCTTGCATCGGGTGACGGGGATTCGCGATTTGGCGGTGTGCACATTCTCAAATCAGCGGTCGGAGGCTGAAGTGAGGCGCACCAGCGGAATGCTGCTCAGGATTCTGCCGATAGTGAGCCACAGCCGGTGCCAAGAGCCTAATGAAGCCATGCGCGAGCTCCAGAGCCAACTGACTGACACCATGCAGCATGAGCACTACCCATTTTGCAAGATACAGCACTCGCAGAACGTGCCGTT
>CAMFSS010000036.1 GCA_945983195.1 uncultured Prevotellaceae bacterium
CGGATTGCTCAACTCCACACCCTAGCACGCGGGCGCCTGCTATTTCTCCGGCAATTTCACCACTCCAGGTGGCAATAAAATGGTGAATCGTGCGTTTATTAATTACTATGAGGGAAATGCCGACCTGCGTTGCTGACGTGCAACGTGGGTCGCTGTTGCCCCACTTTTAGTAATTATAAGAAAACTAATATCAATAAAAAATCAATGGAACAGATACACAAAGTCTATTGGCGATTCTTGTTGGCGGCATTGATGTTATTCTCAGTGTCGCTTAGTGCTTTTTGCGAACGGATAGCAGTTCTTGCCGACATTCATGTGACACCTGGCAATGCCAATGAGGCGAAATTGCGAGAGGCGGTTGCTGAAATCAATGCAGGCGATGCCCAACTGGTGATACTTGCTGGTGACCTTACCAATGAGGGCAGTGATGAGCAATTGAATAATGTGAAGTCGATTATCGACGGCATCAACAAGCCTCTTTTCGTAATTCCCGGCAACCATGAGAACAACTGGAGCCAAAGTGCTTGCAAGACGTTCAACGACTTGTGGGGTAATGACCGTTTTGTCACTGAGACTGACAATCTTGTTATAGTGGGTATTAACTGCGGTCCTTATATGAAGATGGGTGACGGGCACATTAAGCAGGAGGACCTTTCATGGCTCGACCGTACTCTTGCTGAGCGAACTCGCGCAGGAAAGAGAGTGTTAAGCGTTTGCCACTACCCTATTATGCCCGACCTTGACAACTGTAACGATTATGTGTCAGTGCTGCAAAAATATCCTGTGGTTACACACATTTGCGGTCACTATCACACTTTTAAGCATTACAAGGGTGGTGACATTGATGCACTTATGTGTCGCTCGCTCGACATGAAGAACGGCAACTACGGATATTCGATTCTCGATATAACTGCCGACTCAGTGCGCTTGTCTGACAAGCGACTCGGAATGTTGCCTGAAGTGAAGTTTGAATACCCTATTGACATTGACATAACACCTATCGAGGTGGCGAATAATGAGCATTTCACACTACCCGATAATGTAAAAATTACGCTTGTCCACCGCGATGAAGCCTCAATCTTCACACGCATAGGACTCGACAAGGATAATGTGTACTTTGGCAATTCGCTCGGCTATGCCAAGTCGGTGAATATAGCCACGGGGAAAGTGAATTGGACATACAAGACCGATGCGTCGCTTTTTGCCCGTCCGGCTGTAGCCAAAAAAGTGGTTGTGCTTCCTACTGCCGACAAGCGGCTTGTGTGGCTCGACAAGAAATCGGGCAAGCCGATGTATGAGTCGGTAGCCAATGGTCCGTATGTTGCCGATGGTGTGGTCGATGGCAATACACTCTACCAGGGTGGATACATGACATTCCAGGCATGGGACATAAAGAAGCACAAGATGCTGTGGAGCTACGACAGTATTTTCAATTATTGTCAAGCTGCTCCTGCAATTTCGGGTGACGACATAGCATTTGGTGCATGGGATACAAATCTGCGCCTGCTCGACCGCAAAAGCGGCAGTTTGCGCTGGGTATGGAATAATGGTAAAGCTGCAAATATGCTCGGGCCAGGCAACTGCGTGCCGGTGGTGGCAAGTGACAAGGTGATTGTTGTGGCTCCCGACCGCTACATGACTGCAATTGACCGTGCTACAGGACGACAAATCTGGCGCAACAACGACTTCAAGTATCGTGAAAGCCTTGGTGTTTCAGCCGACGGAAAGGCGGCATACGCCAAGACTATGGACGGTGAAATTGTTGCTGTGAGCACTGAGGGCAATGAGTATCGCCTGCTGTGGAAGGTAGATGCCAAACTTGGCTATGAGCATGCACCGTGCATAGTAGTGGAATCGAAGGGCATAGTGTATCTGGGCTCGCGCCAAGGGCTTATGGCAGCAATCGACCCTGTTGCTCAAAAGCTGCTATGGCAGTACCGCTTAGGCAATTCGGAGTTCAATGGCTGGGAGATTGATGCCAATGGCGATGTCTATACATCGCTTATCGAAGGTACAATATGGAAAATCCATGTGGATTAATACTATATTAATTGACGAACAGTAGAAAAAACACATAACCGACAATAACGACAGTGTACGAACCTCTTGCTGAACGAATGCGACCTAAGTCGCTTGACGAATATATTGGTCAGAAGCACCTTGTTGGCGAAGGAGCTGTGATACGCCGCATGATTGAAACTGGCAATATCGCCTCATTCATTCTGTGGGGCCCCCCTGGTGTTGGAAAGACTACACTTGCACGTATAATAGCTGAGCAGACACAATCATCGTTTTTCACGCTATCGGCAGTAACTTCGGGCGTGAAGGAAGTGCGTGAAGTGCTCGACCGTTGCCGTGCTGATGCGACGAGCGTGTTTTCAAAGGGTCGCCCTATCCTATTCATCGACGAAATACACCGCTTCAACAAGTCGCAGCAGGACTCGCTGCTTGGGGCTGTTGAAAACGGCACTGTGACACTTATTGGAGCAACCACGGAGAATCCATCGTTTGAGGTGATACGTCCACTGCTCTCACGTGCACAGGTCTATGTGCTAAAGTCGCTTGAGAAGGATGATTTGCTGGAGTTGCTGCATCGTGCTATAACCGCCGATGCACTCCTCTCGAAAATGACTGTGGAAATAAAGGAGACTGATGCACTGCTTCGCTTCTCGGGAGGCGATGCACGCAAGTTGCTCAACATTCTCGCCCTGCTTTATCAGTCGACACCTTCAAATCAGCCTATTGTGATTAGCGACGGTGTAGTCACTGAAAGCCTTCAACAGAATCCTATGGCATTCGACAAGAATGGCGAGATGCACTACGACATAATCTCGGCATTTATCAAGTCGATTCGTGGTAGCGATCCCGATGCTGCAATCTATTGGCTCGCAAGGCTCATTGCCGGCGGTGAAGACCCCAAGTTCATTGCTCGCAGGCTTATGATTTCGGCAAGCGAGGATATTGGTCTTGCTAATCCCAATGCTATGCTGCTTGCAAATGCCGCTTTTGAGGCTATCAACAAGATTGGTTGGCCTGAAGGTCGCATACCGCTTGCCGAGGCCACTATCTATCTTGCAACATCGCCGAAGAGCAATTCGGCATACATGGCAATCAATTCTGCTCTTGCATTTGTGGAAAAGACGGGGAATCTGCCTGTACCATTGCATCTGCGCAATGCGCCAACCAAGCTTATGGACGAACTCGGATATGGCAAGGACTACAAGTATGCACATGATTTTCCGGGGCATTTTGTCGATCAGCAGTATCAGCCCACTGAGATTGCAGGCACGCGTTTTTGGCAGGCTGCCGACAATCCGCAGGAAGCAAAAATGAAGGAGCGCATGGATGCTCTGTGGAATAATAATAAAAGATAGTATAGCATTTTCTCGTTAGGAGAAACTAACCGTTTAAGCATTTTCAGATATATGGATACCCAATTGAAATTCTCTGATATAATAAGATACATTCTTCTCGGCTGCATTTCTATGCTTGTCGTTACTTTTGCCTTTATACTCTATGACTCATACTGTACGGGCAGCACATATAATCTGCCATTTTGGGTTACGAAGTTGAATGCGTATATGGAGATTTATAGCAGTAGTCTGACGATAGTAGCAGTTGTTGCCATTGCATCATTCTATTTTGTCGGACTAATTGTTCAGGGTATTAGCATGATGTTCTGCCAGATATTGTATTATTTCAAGGATACTCGTTTCATGAGCTTTCTCTTTGGTGACTGCAATATCCTTCCACAATGGTCGGCACTTGTAGCTTTTTTGACGCGCACATTTGTGTTTTCTCCGGTGTTTTTTTATGAAATCAATAACTATTGCAGAGTTCTTAAGTTCCGCAACAGCACTTCATCGGGCTATCCGAAATGGTTGAACATCTCAAACCACCCAGAGGAATTGTGCGAGATTATTGAAGGTGCTATCAACAGTGGAAAATACAGAGATGACGACCGACGTTACCTCAATGAGTTGCTGATAGGTATTCTAACTGTTATACGCATGACGATGTGGACATTCATTGTAATGTCAGTTTTTGCATTACCGCAAGTGGAAACTGCATACAAGATTCTGATTATTGCATTTTTTTGTATGATTGCCGGAGCTATAGTCACACTGATTGCCAAAGCCTATGCCTCTGAATATATTAAATCTCTTGGCACGAGCATTACTGCCCGATGCAACGATACGCAAGTTAGGGAGCGGTTTAACAAGATGCTTGCAGCAAATGGAACACCAAAGGTGTTTATTCTCGTCCGTACATGCAGTAAAAATGCTCCAATGTATGAACGGAATTTGAAAAGAGCTCTCGATTCAATTAATCGACAGACATATCAGAACATTCTTGTCATTGTGCTCGAAGATGTCGACAAAGACTATGACAATCAGGTTACGACTGCAAATCCAGTAAAAACTACCCTTTCCTATTCGATAAAATTGCGTATAGTGTTGAGCATTGTGGCGGTCCGGCCGCAGCAATGATTCGCATAAAAGAACTGTTCCTTAAGACTGCCTGTGATGACGATATTGCTGTGATGCTCGATGATGACGATGCTCTGAAGCGTAGTGATGCGATTGAGGATATTGTATACATGATGAATAGTCGAAAGGCAACCATTTGCATTACCTCTTTTGAGAGCTGTGGTGAAATTAGTATGGACATAACCAACAAGGGCGGTGGAAAGCATAACGAATTGGTTCATATTCTCAGTAAAAGACGTGCCGGACATTTTACTCCCGACTTGTGCTATGCCAGCAGCATTGGTTGGACAAAAGCATTTAAGCAAGAAACGGCTAAGACCATGCATTATCTGCTCACAAAATATGCCGATGAATATCGCAAGCTAGAGCGTTACGAGGATTTCCCTGATTTCATTGCTTTCCTGTTCAGTAACTCAAGGGTTTGCGGTGTGCCAAAACCGACTCACCTTTATTACAAGGACAAGGGGCGGATAACAACCACGAAGAATATCAAGGACTTCGAGGTGGCGCGTGTGGGATTTTTGACACTTCTTTTGAAGATGGTAGTAGAAAACCCTAATTTGTTTGACAATGCGTACAAAGCCGAAGCCCATGCCATTGAGTTCATTGTTTTCAAGACTTGCCAAATTGAAGGGATTATGGCAAAATATTCAAAAGAGGCAAATGAGAAAAATGCATCAGGCAAGAAACTGGACAAGGGTGAATCAGATTTCATTGGCATAATGCCCGGCACTTTCTCAAAGTGGCTATATGAAAAGATTAAGGCTGATAATCTTGACGTATCAATAACCCGACACCTTCACAACGTTACTTCATGCGACAGTTTCCTTCAGTATGTTTATGACAAGAAAAAGGAGTTTATCTTGAATAATATTCTGTCGTCGAAATAAGCTTAGCTTCTCTATTTATAGAACGAATATTCGTGTCAGTTTTTTATTAGTATATACTCAAGTGTAAGAATTGAGTTAAAGATTTTGTATTTTATGGCTTTCACGTCTTGCTTTTATAACTTTTTGGCGATTTTTATTTGTGACTTGGCAATTATTTCTTAACTTTGTAGGGATTAAGGGAACACGTGCAGAATTACACGTGTTTTTCGTGTAGAGATAAACGGAAAATAATATTATTAAATCATCTAATATCTTTATTATTATGAGTTTGAATATCGTTGTTCTGGCAAAACAAGTGCCTGACACGCGCAACGTTGGCAAAGACGCAATGAAGGAAGATGGAACCATCAACCGCAGTGCTCTGCCCGCAATCTTCAACCCGGAGGACTTGAATGCTCTTGAGCAGGCTTTGAGGCTCAAAGAGACTCACCCCGGCTCTAAAATCACCCTTCTTACTATGGGTCTGCCACGTGCAGCCGAGGTGATTCGTGAGGGACTGTATCGCGGTGCTGATACCGGGATTGTACTCACCGACCGCGCTCTTGGCGGTGCTGATACACTCGCCACTTCCTATTCATTGGCACAGGCTATTCGCCACCTTGCAGAGTATGACATAATCATTGGTGGTCGTCAGGCTATTGATGGTGATACGGCACAGGTTGGTCCGCAAATTGCAGAGAAACTTGGTTTGCCGCAGGTGACATACGCAGAGGAAATCAAAGTTGAAGATGGTAAAGCCACAATCAAGCGCCGCATTGAGAATGGCGTAGAGGTAGTTGAAGCTCCGCTTCCATTGGTAGTGACAGTGAATGGTTCGGCAGCACCTTGCCGTCCGCGCAATGCCCGCTTGATTCAAAAGTTTAAGTATGCAGCCACTCCAAGCGAGAAGGGTGCTGCAAGTGAAGAAGTGAAGAAGCTCCTCGACACACGCAGCTATCTCAACCTCTATGAGTGGAGTGCTGCCGAGGTTGAAGCCGATCCTGCACAAATCGGTATGCCGGGTTCGCCTACAAAAGTTAAGACTGTGGTCAATGTGGTGTTCCAGGCAAAGGAGAGCAAGCGCATCGAAGCTGCCGATGATGCAGCTATTGAGGATCTTGTGAAGGACCTTATTGCAAATCACACTATCGGTTAACCTTTTTCCCAACACATTAAAAACAAAAAACTATGGCAGATAACAATAATTTAATAGTATATTGCGAATATGAGGATGGTAAGGTTGCTGATGTGAGTCTTGAACTCTTGACCAAAGGTCGCACACTTGCCACTCGCCTCGGTGTGAAGCTGGAAGCAATCGTTGCCGGCGACAAGCTCGACGGCATTGAAACACAGATATTCCCATACGGAGTTGATGTTGTGTATAAGGTTGAGGATGCTCGCCTCTATCCCTATACGTCACTCCCCCACTCTTCAATTCTTATCAATCTCTTCAAGGAGATAAAGCCACAAGTGTGCCTCATGGGTGCAACTTGCATAGGTCGCGACCTCGGTCCGCGCGTTTCATCGTGTCTGCACAGCGGTCTTACTGCCGATTGCACATCGCTTGAAATCGGCGACCACAAAGACCCGCGTACCGGCAAGGAATACACTGACCTGCTCTATCAGATTGGTCCTGCATTTGGCGGTAACATGGTTGCATCTATCGGCAATCCGGACTGCCGCCCGCAGATGGCTACGGTGCGCGAGGGCGTGATGAAGAAAGAGATTTATGATGCAAATTACAAGGGTGAGGTTATCAACCTCGATTGCGACAAGTACGTTGACTCTGCAAGCTATGTAGTGAAGATCATCGACCGCCACATCGAGAAGTCGGCAGTCAATATCAAGAACTCACCGATTATCGTTGCAGGTGGCTACGGAGTGGGAAGCAAGGAGAACTTCGACCTGCTCTTTGAGCTTGCCAATACACTTGGCGGTGAGGTTGGTGCTTCGCGTGCAGCAGTTGATGCAGGTTTCGTTGAGCACGACCGTCAAATCGGTCAGACAGGTGTTACTGTTCGTCCAAAGCTTTATATCGCTTGCGGTATTTCAGGTCAAATCCAGCACATTGCGGGTATGCAGGAGAGCTCAATCATTATCTCAATCAACAATGACCCCAATGCTCCTATCAACACTATTGCCGACTATGTAATTACCGGCAACCTTGAGGACGTGCTTCCCAAACTCATTAAGTATTACAAAAAGAACTCTAAGTAAATCTCACTGAAATGGCTAATTTTTATACCGACAATAAAGCATTAAAGCATCATCTTACTCACCCCTTGATGCGCAGAATCGTGGAGTTGAAAGAACGCAACTTCGCTGATTGTGAAAAATTCGACTATGCTCCAATGAATTTTGAGGACGCTATGGACTCCTACGAGAAGGTCCTTGAGATTGCAGGTGAGATTTCGGGTGAAATTGTAGCTCCCAACGCCGAGAGCGTCGACCATGAGGGTCCGCACGTTGTCGACGGACATGTGGAGTATGCCGAAGGCACGAAGAAGAATCTGGATGCCCTTGTTAAGGCCGGATTGATGGGTATTTCACTCCCACGCCGCTACAATGGCTTGAACTTCTCGCTCGTTCCCTACATTATGGCTGCCGACATGGTTAGCCGTGCCGATGCAAGTTTCGTAAACATCTGGGGACTTCAGGATTGCGCAGAGACTATCTATGAGTTTGCTGATGAAGACCAGCGTCAGCGTTTCCTTCCGCGTGTTTGTGCCGGTGAGACTATGGCTATGGACCTCACTGAGCCCGATGCCGGTAGCGACCTACAGGCAGTTATGCTCAAGGCCACTTTCAACGAGGCTGATGGCACATGGCGTCTGAATGGTGTGAAACGCTTTATCACAAATGGTGACGGACACATTGCACTTGTGCTTGCACGCTCTGAGGAAGGCAGTCACGACGGACGTGGACTCTCAATGTTCATCTACGACCGCAACGACGGTGGCGTGACTGTTCGCCGCATTGAGAATAAGATGGGTATCAAGGGCTCGCCTACATGCGAACTTGTGTTCAAAAATGCAAAAGCTGAACTTTGCGGCTCGCGCAAACTGGGTCTTATCAAGTATGTGATGGCACTGATGAATGGTGCGCGTCTTGGTATTGCCGCCCAGTCGGTAGGAGTCAGCGAGGCTGCTTACCGCGAGGCATACGCCTATGCTCAAGAGCGTCGCCAGTTTGGAAAGGCAATTATCGAGTTCCCGGCTGTTGCAGAGATGCTTGCTGTGATGAAGGCAAAGCTCGACGCATCGCGCTCGTTGCTCTATGAAACCACACGTTTTGTGGATATGTACAAGACTTACGAGGATATCTCCCGTGACCGCAAGCTCGAACCGGAAGAGCGCACAGAGATGAAGTATTACTCTCGTCTTGCAGATGCCTTTACTCCGCTTGCCAAGGGTATGGGTAGCGAGTTCTGCAACCAGAATGCCTACGATTCAGTTCAGGTACATGGAGGTTCAGGCTTCATGAAGGATTATGCTTGCGAACGCATCTATCGCGATGCACGCATCACCTCTATCTATGAGGGAACAACTCAACTTCAGGTTGTTGCAGCAATCCGCCACGTCACCACCGGTACATATCTCAGCCGCATCAATGAATATGCAGCTATGGAGTATGCCGAAGAGTACAAGCCGCTTCTCGACAAGCTTGCTGCAATGACTGCCCTCTACACTGAAGCAGTGGAGGCTGTTACTGCACAGAAGAACACTGAGTACACCGACTTCCATGCGCGTCGTTTGGTGGAGATGGCAGGTCACATTATTATGGGTTATCTGCTTATTGGCGATGCCACTCGCTGCGAATGTTTCCGCAAGTCGGCTAATGTGTATGTACGATTCGGAGAGGCTGAGGTGACACGTCACCACAAGTTTATCTCAGAGTTTGCCGTAGAGGATTTCGAAAGCTACAAAGCCTAATCCTTATCCAGTGTAAACGACCTGTTTTTATGTACGTACTGAATTAGGAATTATACAAAAAACAGCCTGCCGCAATTGTGGCAGGCTGTTTTTTTATATCTGTCTGTGTAATATTGATTCAGAAATTGACCGCGAGTGTGTTACCGGCAGTGACAGTGTGCAGGTTTTTGTCAGTCCCGGGAACAAAAGCTCGCATTGTGCTGTAGTCGCAGTAGAAGCGCAGATTGAGTGTACGGCTTGTCATCACCACAAGCGATATTCCGGTGCTGAACACTCCACTGTTGTTGCCGCCAATGCTATAGTCATCGGCAAGTGAAAATTTTGAGTAATGATTGAATCCGCCCAGCACTTTAGCACCTACATGAACCCACGATGATAATGGATAGGAAAGATATAGACCGGCACAAGCCGTGTTAAGTTGCAGGCTGTGTGGCAGAATTTCACGGTGCATCTCAAGTGGCATATCAGCAAAATTCATGCGTGCGCCAATGCCGATGCAAGGAGTGAAATAATATGCACCCTCAAGTCCGGCATTGAAGCCAAGTTTTGTTGTAACATTTCCTAAAGGCGTTGTGAATTTGGAACCTGATATGTTGAACCCCACGCTTATACCCAAGAATGAAGGCTTGTGCCAGCGATTGTGAAGTTCGGGAATATCGAATTTGCGTATTCCTTTATCTTTGAATATAAGGTCGGTTAGAAAATACCCTATTTCGGTAGAGATTATGCCAATACCCGCACCAGCCATCACATCGGCAGTCCAGTGCTTATTGTTGGCAATGCGGCTCACGCCAGTAGCTGTGGCAAGTGTATAGCCTCCAACACTTATCCATGGACTGATATGCCCATACTCCTTGTGGAGCATTGTGGCACACATAAATGCTGCTGCGGTGTGCCCCGACGGAAAAGAGTGCATGTTTGATCCATCAGGTCGTTTCTCGTTGACGGAGTTTTTCAATGAACTCACTACGCCTGCCATAAGGGCAACCGAAAACGCGTCGGAAACGGCCATTCTGCCCCATGAGCTGCGCCCTTCCACTCCTAAAGCCTTCATGCCAAGCATAACCATTGCCGGTGAATATTGCAGGAAATTGTCGTAGCCCGCACTATGCTGCTTGGCATACTCGGTGCGGAAACTCTTGAAATTGTCGCTCGATGCAAATATTGAGACTCCGGCACCTATAAGCGGAATCCCGGCATATATTGCATTGTAGTAATTATGGCGTGTTGCCGTAGCAATGCTGTCGGTGCTTGATTCGTATGCGTAAGCCGATGTGCCATAATGGAACAAGATTGCTATTGCGAGACAATATGATGCTATGCGTCGGAGTAACATTCAAACAGTTTTTTTGATAAAGTAAAAGATACACTTGGCATCACTGCACTCTCCAATATTTGAGATATTTAGTTGGTGTGTGCCTGTATATACAAGGACAAAATTAATATCAAATGCTCAAATACGGAAATAAATCGTAGTAATTTGTGCGGTGTGTGATAAAATTGTTATTTTTGCAACATAAAAACAATCTACAACAATATTTATGACTAATGATTTTAGCAAACTGACAAAGCAACAGGGTTTCCTTGCTCTTTCGCCCATTGTGGTGTTTTTGGCCTTTTATTTGGGTGTGTCGGTGGCAGTTGGTGACTTCTACAAAGTCCCGGTGTCGGTGGCATTTATCTTGGCTGTAACATGGGCATTGGTCATCACGCAAGGCATTACACTCACAAAGCGCATTGAGCTGTTTTCGCGAGGTGCAGCCAATGCCAATGTGCTCTATATGATATGGATATTCATTCTGGCAGGTGCATTTGCATCGCTTGCCAAGGGTATAGGAGCTATTGATGCTACTGTTGCTCTGGCTATGCAGACACTGCCTTCACAACTTATCATTCCCGGCATTTTCATTTCGGCATGCTTCATTTCGGTGTCGATAGGTACGTCGGTCGGTACAGTGGTGGCACTCACGCCATTTGCCACTGAGATAGCGGGCAACATAGGTGTTGATACAGCGTTTCTTGTAGCAGTCGTGATTGGTGGTGCTTTCTTTGGTGATAACCTTTCGTTCATATCTGATACCACAATAGCCGCTACACGCAGCCAGGACTGCCGTATGAGCGACAAGTTTCGCGCAAACTGCTTCATCGCTATTCCGGCAGCATTGCTTACACTTGCTGTATATATAATAATAAGTGCTATACCCACAACAGTTTCTATCCCCGAAGGTCACAATTATGCCCTAATTATCCCCTATCTTGTTGTTATCGTAACGGCTGCTATAGGCGTTAATGTGCTTATTGTGCTTCTGCTTGGCATTGTTGCGTCGATAGTGATTGCACTTGGCTGTACGTCGCTGGGTGTT
>CAMFSS010000037.1 GCA_945983195.1 uncultured Prevotellaceae bacterium
GTTCCGCGATGCCAAAGGAAGCGCATCGAGCATTTACAGGCTTATAACCTTGAAAAAGGCTACTGCGCAATGCTAATCTCGCCTGAGGGCAAGATTGTGGCAGTGAATCCTTCGGCAGAAATTATTGAGAATTACATCGGCTGAGCCGATACTTGACAACATCAAAAAGAGCCTTGTGGAGGCTCCTTTTTTTGTTTTAGGGGGTTACGGTTATACGTATTTGGCTTTACGGGGGGCTATTACTTTGTGCGCCGTGTGCCACGCACGGCTTCGGCATCGAGCGGATTGTCGGGCCAATAGTGCTTCGGGTAGCGTCGGCGTAATTCTTTCCGCACCTCGAAATAGGTGTTTTGCCAAAAACTTGCAAGATCCTGAGTGAGCTGCACAGGCTTGAATCCGGGCGACAACAGTTCCATCAGCAAAGGGCGGCGACCGTCGTCGATGCGCGGAGTGTCGGTCATTCCAAAACATTCCTGAAGCCTCACGCTCAGCACAGGAGCCTCGGCACCGGGGCGGTAGTCGATGCGTATGCTGCTGCCCGACGGAACACGGATTGCTGCCGGGGCTATGCGGTCGACTGCAAGTTGCTGCTCATAACCCAACATGCCCCAAATCACATCGCAAAGCGGAATCTTGTGCAATTCGGCGGCCGTCGACGCTTTGGCGGCATATAGCGTCAGCCACTCGTCGGCGTGCGACAGAATGGCACCGGTGCCAACATCGGGCAGCGACAGCTCGGGATGCCACTCGGCAGCGGCTGCCACCCGGCGTTGCAGGCGTTGTACTGCATCATCGAAATTGAGCAGACTAAGCCCCTCCCTTTTCACGGCGGCAATTACGGTTTCCATAATCTTTTCACGACCAGCATCGTGAAGCGGCTGCGAGGACAAGACAAGAGAGCCGATGCGCATCTCGCGCTGTGCTACGACGCGACCTTCGCGGCTGTTCCAAGAAATATTGTCGTAGGCAGTAGCCATATCGGCAATGTCGGCAATTCGGAGCGGTGATGCAAGGAATATGCGTGCGCCAAGCGATGCAACTGCAAGAGAGTCGTATGCCGACAGCGCATCGCCGGTGTCGATATTCACCCTGTTGCCGCTCGCAAGACGGAAGCAGCAGTGCCCGTCGGCGAGGGCAATGCGTTCGGGATAGGCATGGGCGATGAGGCGGCCGGTGACAAACGGGTCGGGAGCACAATTGTCGGTGGCTGATGTGCGTGCAAGTTTCGAATATTGGGCAGCAATGCTTATGATTCTGTTCCAGCGACCGCCGGCATTGCCGCGGCGGCGAGTGGAGCGGAGCATGGAAATGCGCAAATTGATGTCGGCAGAATTGTCGGCAGCCATAGGGTCGCGCTCTTCAAGCAGGGCGGCAATGTCGGCGGCAAGGCATTTTTCCTCGGCAGTAGATGCCACGGCAATCATCTGCGCTATGCGAGGATGGCACGGAATGGCTTGCAGTTTCTTGCCGTGAGAGGTGATGCTGCCATTGAGGTCGACGGCACCAAGTCCTTGCAACAGCTTCTGGGCTTGAACAATATGCGCGCGAGGGGGCAGGGTGAGCCATGGGAGGTCGGCGATGCGGCTGCCGTCCCATGCGGCGATGTCGAGTGTGACGGGGGCAAGGTCGGCATTGAGTATTTCAGGCGTGCGGGAATCGTTCATACGCAGTTCGGTGGCTTTGGTCCAAAGCCGATAACACACACCGGCAGCCACACGCCCGGCACGTCCGCTTCGCTGGCGTGCCGTATCGAGGGAAATGCGCACCGTCTCAAGGCGGCTTAGACTGTTTCGCGCATCGAAAACGAGCGACTTGCACAAACCGGAGTCGACTACCACACGCACCCCTTCAATTGTGAGCGACGTTTCAGCCACCGGAGTGGCGAGAACCACTTTGCGGCGACCGTGCGAGTCGGGCATAATGGCTTCGCGCTGCTGCTGTGGCGACAGCAAGCCATAGAGCGGACATACCACGGTGTCACCGAGGGCAGAGCCAAGCATTTCCGTGCATCGCATGATTTCGGCTTGCCCCGGCAGAAACGCCAGAATGTCGCCCTCATGGCATCGGTGAGCCATGCTGACGGTACGTGCCACTATCTCGGCACAGTTGTCGGGTGTAGCCTCTTCGCCGTGGCGAATTTCCACATCGTGCATCTTCCCCTCACTCTCAATGAGCGGTGCACCGATGGCACTGCAAATGGAAGCTGCATCAATCGTAGCCGACATGATGACGATTTTGAGGTCGGGACGCACAATCTCCTGAATTTCGCGCACAAGAGCAAGAGCAGTGTCGGAGGCGAGGCTGCGCTCGTGAAATTCGTCGAAGATGACGGTGTCGATGCCTTCAAGCGTGGCATCGTCGACAATCATTCGGGTGAGAATGCCTTCGGTGACAACTTCAAGACGCGTGTTGTGACCGATGCGAGAGTCGAAACGAACGCGATAGCCCACGGTGTCTGCCACACGCTCGCCAAGCATCGAAGCCATGCGTCCTGCAATCTGGCAGGCAGCGATGCGGCGAGGTTCGAGCATTACCACTTTCCCATTGGGAACGGCGTGGAGATTGGTTAGAGGGAGCAGGGTTGACTTTCCTGCACCCGGAGGTGCTGTGACAACCACGCGCTTGTGGCTTTGTAGCAATTCATTGACCTTGTCGGCTATTGAGCCGACAGGAAGAAGCTGCATATATTGTGATTCCAGAATGTTCATTTGCTACTTTTTGCGGAGTTTGCGTGCAGAGGTCCGGTGTTGCTCGGCCTGTTCGGTGAGGTTGATGCGCTCATAGACATCGGCAAGAGCTTCGTGTATTTCGGGGTTGTTTTTGCACAGACGGAGCGACTTTTTCAGGGCAATCATTGCGCCGGGGTAGTTTCCGGAGCGGAATTTTAGCAATCCGAGCTGAAGCAGAGGCTCATAGTCCTTAGGTGACAGCTTGGTGGCGGCATCGAGCAGCAGTTCGGCTTCATCATCGTTGCCAAGCGACTGCATCAGAGAGGCTTTGCCCTTTAGCGCCTCTACGCAGTCGGGATTCAGGCGCAGAGCCTTATTGAAGTTGGCGAGAGCCGAGCGTTGCGATATTTCGTCAGATGAATCGAGCAATGAGCAGCCAAGCGACGCAAATTCATTGGCAAGCGAGGCAAGAGTGTCGGCCTGCTCATCGAGGCGTATATTAAGACGGTCGATTTCGTCCTGCAATGTGTTGATTCTGTTTAGCTTGTAGCGTATGAAGCGTTGTGCAAGCTGATTGTTGAGAATGGGCATATTGTCGTTGGCCTCGGCAAATCGGCATATAGCCGAGCCGAAGTCACCGGCATCGAAAAGGTAAGAAGCCTCGGAAAAGAGACGCAAAGCGTTGGCACGGCGCAGGGCATCGGCGATTAGGCGGTTGTCATTGAAAGAGCGGCTAAATTCCACCACATGGCGGTTTACGATGATGTCGCGCAGGCGAATGGGCTGGCGCAGTGTGATGCCTTCGAGCGAAGTGCAGCGCGAGAGGGCAACGTAGGTCTGTCCGCTGGAGAAAGCACCGCCTGCAAGGTCGATGACGATGTTGTTGAACGTCAGTCCTTGGCTCTTGTGTATGGTTAGTGCCCATGCAAGTTTCACAGGGAACTGTGTGAAAGTGCCGAGCACGGTTTCCTTTATGCGCTTTTCTTTTTCGTCGTAGTCGTACTGCATATTTTCCCATTGCTCGGGTTCGAGAGAATAGGAATGACCGTCTTCGGTCTCGACAACGATGTATTCGTCGCCAAAAGCGGCGATTTTGCCAAGAGTTCCGTTAATCCATCGCTGCGTGCGGTCGTTGCGAATGAAAATCACCTGAGCACCCACTTTCAGAGTCAGTTCTTGCGATGTAGGGAGGTTTTGCAGCGGAAAAGTGCCCTCGATGATTCCCGAGAAAGTGTGCTCCTCGGTGGTCAGTTCGGCGAGGTGGCTTTCGTTGATGGTGTCGACGGTGTCGCGTCGTGAAGCGAGAGTCATCACGAAGTCGTCGGCATGAATCTGTTGCTGCTGCGAGTAGCGCGAGTTGACCACCTGAATGTCGCGCTCGGAGGCTTGGTTGAGACGGATTTTGTCGAGCAGAGAGATTAAGGCAGCGGCGCTCTGCCGATAGATTTTCTGCAACTCGATGGGAACAAGCTTTATTTCGCTGAAAGCGCGTGCATTGAAGAAGAAAAAGTCGGGGTAGTAGTGGCGCAGAATGTCGCGCATATCGGGAGTAATCACCGGTTCGAGCTGGAAGATGTCGCCTACGAAAAGTAGCTGCTTGCCGCCGAAAGGCTCACGCATATTGCCATTGTAGATGCGAAGTACGCGGTCCATGAAGTCGATCATGTCGGCACGCACCATCGAGATTTCGTCGATTATAATCAGGTCGAGTTCTTGGATTATTTTCACTTTCTCTTTTGGATAGCGGAGCGTCTTGCGTATTTTCCGTGGCGAGTAGTCGGGGTCGTCGGGGATAAGCGGTTTCAGCGGCATCTTGAAGAAAGAGTGCATCGTCATGCCGCCCACATTCACGGCAGCTATGCCGGTGGGAGCCAGCACGATATGCTTCTTTCGAGTGACTTCGCAGATGTATTTCAGGAACGTACTCTTGCCAGTTCCTGCCTTTCCGGTGAGGAAGACCGACTGGTTGGTGTCGGTAATGAGGCGGAGCGCATTCTGGAACTCCGGATTGTCGGTGTCGATGTCGGAAGGAATCTTGTTCATCTAAATTTAGCTTTTCAGAATGCAAAAGTAGATAAAAATCCCGAAATTTCTACATCTGCATGATGAAGAATTATTCAGGGTGGGGGCTGGGCGTTACTGCATCATGGCGCCGAACACGAAGGAGGCGAGGAGCATGGTGACGGCGAGCGACTGTAGCCAACCGATGATGATGCCACGGCGAGAAGCTGTGGTCTTGTCGATGAGCACAACGCACACCACTTTCAGCACCAGGAACAGCCCCATCATCACAAGTGCAAACGGAGTTGTGGCTATACTGCCAAGCACTGAGCAAAGTGCCAGATAAAGCCCCTTAATCACAAAATAGGCTGCCGAGGAGAATAGCAATGCCACGCACACTGCAAGTCGGGCAAGATTGAAGCGTGAACTGAAACGGCTGTGATATTTTGTAGCAATGCGCTGCACTGCCACGAATGCCGCGATTGGGAAAATCGACGTAGCCCGTGGAGAAATCAGATCGTTGGCATAGAGCAGTCCACACACCACCAAGAGCGAGGCAATTATGAGTGTCAGCCAGCCTATTATCCTTGCGTTTTTCGCCCGGTCATCGGCTGAAATGGGCGTGAAATGGGTTTCCGGAACCTTTTTTTGAGGCGGTAGGGCATCTTTGGGAGTATTCATATATTCCACCATTTCTTGAAAGGTTGGCTCTTTGTAGCTGTCGTGGCGCGAAGGTGTGCCATTGCCGGGATTCTTTTTGCTCACGCCGGAATACACGAGGTAGTCGTCATCTTCATCTACATCTACATCTTCCTCGTCTTCGTCGTCCTCAAAATCGATGTAATATTTATCTCTCTGCACCGATTCAGGAGTGGGCCTACGAAGCTTCATGATGGTTTCGGCATCACATCCGGTGACGATGTTGAGCTTCTTCATTTCGCGGAGCACACGCAGCGTGTGGAACTCCACTCCATATCGCCACGGGTCGCCACCTGGAAGCGACTGGTCGCCCAACGACTGTTCCATTAAGATGTCGAAAGCCTCTCTGTTGAGGTCGTTGAGCGAAACGTCCTCCTTGGCAAGAATAGCCCGGAACTCATCATCACTAATATTCCAATATCCAACTTTCATGCTAAATTGAGGTTTATGGCGCTTCACAAATGAAGCGATTGAAGTAGCTATCGGCAAATTTAGCTAAATTCTGTGAATTTACCGCCAAAGCAGAATAAAAAAGGGGGGGATATTAATAAATTAGGCTGCGGCTCGGCAATAGGCAAATTAAAAACTGACGTTTTTATTTGCAATTGCGCTCGCCTTGCGCTAATTTTGGATAAATTAGGCTGCAGCTCGGCAATAAGCAAATTAAAAACTGCGTTTTTATTTGCAATTGCGCTCGCCTTGCGCTAATTTTGAATAAATTAGGCTGCGGCTCGGATTATCAAAAATAAAAATGATTTTTATTTTGTTAATCGCTCGCCTTGCGCTAATTTTGTAACAGAAATATTTTTTGGATAATTATGGAGAGATTGCGATATATTTTCTTTGCGATGGTGTGTGCGCTGATGGGGGTGCTGTCGGCGGAGGCTGATATGCGCGTGAAGAGCTTCAATGTGCTTGAAATGGACCTTGATGCGCGTGTGAAGGAGCCTATTATCGACAAGAAGACTAATCTGAAATGCCCTATCGTGAAGATTGTGACTACTGCCGACGGTTTCTACTTCGACATCGGTGCTATGGGTGCTCCTGAAAAGGTGGTCTACAAGAAGGAGATGGGCGAGGTGTGGGTTTATCTGCCCGTGAAGACTGCCAAACTGAAGATTTCGCACCCGAAATACGGACAAATAACGACTGATACGAAAGACGGATATTTCTGGTTCCCGAATGCACGATTGCAGTCGGCCACTTGCTACCGCATGGAGCTTGAGGTGAACCGCGGCACAATTGAGATTGACGATGAGGACCAGGTGAAAACGGGATATGTGATTATCAATTCTGAGCCTGAAGGGGCTGATGTGTATATCGGCATAGATGACAATTCGCTCGAATGTGTGGGTCAGACACCGTTTCAGAAAAAGTATCAGTATGGACGTTACTCATTCTCGCTGCGGAAGAATATGTATCACAGTATGCAGAGCTTTTTCGACCTCAATGAGCCGAGGATTCAGACTACTATTGCACTTGAGCCTGCATTTGGCAAGATGCACGTAACGTCGACACCTCCGGGAGCAAGGGTGACGATTGACGGCATTGATGGCGACTTCACCACGCCGTTCACTTCGGGGAATCTGGCGAGCGGCGACTATAAGGTACGGCTGTTCCTCGACAAATATTCGCCGTCGACAAGGACTGTGACGATTGCCGACGGACAGACGGCAGAACTGGCGGTGGCAATGGCTGCAAATTTTGCTCCGCTTACCGTCAATTCGCTGCCGGGAGCGCAGATTAGCATAAATGGCTCGGTGGCAGGCACCGGCAGCGTGACGCAGGAACTTGGCGAAGGAATCTACGACATTTCGGTGACGCTTAAGAGCCACCGTGAGGCGAAGAAGCAAGTGGAGGTAGTGGCTAATCAGCCTCAGACGATTACGCTAAATCCTACGCCCATATATGGCTCACTTGCGATAATGACTACGCCGTACGATGCCGATGTGACTATCGGCGGTAAGAATTATGGCAAGACACCGATTGACATAAACCAGTTGCTTGTTGGAGAGTATGACGTGGTGCTGTCGAAGCCGGGCTGTGCCACTGTGACTAAGCATGTGACAATTGCGGAGAAGCAGATGGCGAATATTGAGGCTGCGCTTCCGCAAGGTCGTCGCGTGAATTTCAGCGGCACAGATGGGGCTACACTGAAGATTGATGGAGTGGCGGTAGGAACGCTGCCTTGCTCGCAGGAGGTGGCATTCGGCAGCCACACGGTGAGGATAGAGCATGGAGGTAAGTCGACTGAGAAGGAGCTGACGGTGGAACAAGGTAGCGGTGATGTGGAATTTGCGATATCGTTCAAAATTGGTGCTTTTGAGCCTCAATGGGCGGATGGTGTTACTGCATCACAGAGAGCAGTGCTTGAGCTGTTGGTGGAGAATATGGTGAAAGTAGATGGCGGCATCTTCACGATGGGAGCAACTAAAGAGCAGGGCAGTGATGCTGAAAGTGTTGAGAAGCCTGCACATCAGGTGACATTGAGCGGTTACTATATCGGTAAATATGAGGTTACTCAGGCAGAGTGGGAGGCTGTGATGGGAACGAATCCTGTAAAGTATGATAAGGGAGACAATCGACCTGTTCAGAATGTCAACTGGGAGGATTGTCAGGAATTTATAAAGAAGCTGAATAGCCTGACGGGCTTGCAGTTCACTTTGCCTACGGAGGCCCAGTGGGAGTATGCCGCACGAGGTGGTAGGAATAGCCGGGGCTACAAATACAGCGGCAGCAACGATATCGGTTCTGTTGCGTGGTATACAGACAATAGCGGAGGTGAAACGCATCCTGTCGGGATGAAGCAGGCGAACGAGTTGGGCTTGTATGATATGAGCGGCAATGTATGTGAGTGGTGCAGTGGCTGGTGGGGCAGTTACAGCAGCAGTAGTCAGACGAATCCCACCGGTGCAGCAAGTGGGTCATACCGCGTGTCACGAGGCGGTAGCTATTATTTCGGGGCGGGGTACTGCCGCTTGTCGGACCGTGACGTCATCACGCCTGGCTACCGTAACCTCTACCTTGGGCTTCGCCTCGCGGTCGGTCTGCAATAAGCATTCTGAGGGCTGAATCGCTTGGGGGTGCTACCATAATCGCGTATCTACGACACGCTATCCTTTTTTTGATTGCATACCCCACACAGCCAGTACCTCCGGCACTGACTGTGTGGGGCTAACCATAATCGTGCCTCTCCGAGGCACTGCTCGCTCCGCTCGCGCGGCATTGCTGCGCTCGCCGACCGGGTGGTGCGTGTGACGGGAAAATCTGGGGAAGAATGTTACTTTTTGGTGTGGGGATTAAGGGAAATTATCGCTATATTTGCGGTGACAATTTTGTGTATTTCTTTTTTTGGTTCTATGAGATTCGGAATGATTTCAAATAAGATATTGGACTGCTGCCGGAGGGTGATTGGTGCTGCTTTTGGTTGCCGGAGGGTGGTTGGTGCTGCTGTGGGCTGCCGGGCGGTGGCGATTCTGGCGGTGGTGTGCTGCTGTGTGGCGTTTTACTGCCGTGGAGAGCATGGGGCGGTGAAGTCGTTTGCGAGCATTGGGTTTCAGGGCGAGGTGCGCGTGGTGAACTGCTTTGCGCAAGATGCTACCGGCATGATTTGGATTGGCACAAACCACGGTCTGTATTCCTACGACGGCTACTCGACTTGCCAGCACTCGGTGTCGCACGACGCTGACACGAGTTCGCAAATCAACAGTATGACGATTGTGGGCGACACGATTTTCATCGGAGCTGACTGCGGACTGCTTACCTACGACATTGCACGCGATGTGTTCTGCGAGAGGCACTCGACAACGCCGACTGACATAAGGGCTCTTGCCGTGCATGGCAGAACGCTGCTGATAGGGTCGCTCAACGGATTCTATGAATATGATTTGCGCAGCCACACGGTGACTGAACGCAAGGCAGGACTCAGCAACCGCACGATCTATTCAATTCTCGACATTGAAGGCGACGGAATATATGTGGGCACCTACAACGGACTGAACAAGTTCCAGCTTCACAACAAGGAGTTCAGACAGATAGACATGCCCAGCCCGAATGTGAAGAAAAACACCTTTGTGAACTCCATGCTCTTTGATTCGCGCCGAGGGTGCGTGTGGGTGGGCACAGAGGGCAGCCTCTACAAGATGGACATGGTCACGCACCACTTCGCTCGCATAGAGGGCTTCGGCAACAACTCAATCAAGTCGCTTGCCCTGGACGACCGCAACGGCGATGTGATGGTGGGCACGGACAACGGACTCTACATCTACAACGAATGGGGAATAGTGCGCTACAGCCACAACTCGCGCATCAATTCATCGCTGCTCAACAACATAGTGTGGAGCGTGTTTGTGGACCGCGACCACAATTTGTGGGCAGGCACGGACTACAACAGCCGCATGGCGCAGCAGTCGGACAACGACATAATCACCATACCGGAACTTACCGGGAAAGAGGACGGAAACGTGTTTTACGCCATAGCCCGCGACTCGCGAGGTCTGCTGTGGCTCGGCGGAGCCAACGGCATAATAAAATATGACGGCAGTGCAGCACGCACCGAGTGGTACACAATGGACAACCAGCGGCACACGCTGCCACACAACCGCATCAGAGCAATATACTGCGACCGCGAGAACGAGCTGTGGATAGCCGGCGACGGCAGCGTGAACCGCTACGACTACGGCACCGGGCAATTCAGCCGCTACCACATAGTGAGCAGCGACCGCCGCTACAATGCAAACTGGGCTTACAGCATATTTGAGGACAACAGCGGCAACATGTGGGTTGGCAGCTTCCTCGGCGGCGTGTTTGTGGTGAGCCGCGACAAGCTTATGGCATCGGACGGAGAGGTGACAGCCGACCGGCACATATCATTCGGCGAAGCCAACAACTTCGTGAACCAGATGATTCCATCGGCAGGAGGCGGCGCGTGGGTGCTGCTGTACAAGGGTGGGGGACTATACAGAATTGACGGCAAGACATACGGTCTGCGGAAGATTGATGTGGAGAAAGATATGGGCGGCGAACCCTCGAACATCATTGCAACCGACAACGGACAGCTTTGGTGTGCCACCGACGAGGCAATAGCCGTGTATGACGCACCGACGTGCCAATACCTGCGAAAATTCAGCGTGAGCCGATATGCCAACTGCACGGTGAAGCCTATGAAGCAGGGGGGAGTCGAGGTGTGGCGTGCCACGAACTCAGGATGGTGGACGGAGGAGATGCGGACAAGCAAGCCCGAAAGGCTCAACATACCAAATCACCCCTTCTACTCGATAGGCTACGACGAGAAAGCGGCAAAGGTGGTGCTTGGAGGACTTGATGAGATAGTGGCGGTGAGCCTCGGCGACATCACAGCGGAGCAGCCAGAACCCGACATCTTTGTGACGGCAGTGCACGTGAACGACAATCTTTTCGCCCCTGACGGACAGAGTGTGCGGAGCATAAGCCGCATCAATCTGGGGCACGACGAGAACCACATCACCATCAGCGTGAGCGACTTCAACTACTCGACCGACAACAAGACACAGTTTGCATACAGAATAGACGGGCTTGGCGACAAGTGGGTGACGCTGCCCGTGAACAGCAACCGAATCACATGCGCCAATCTGGTGCCGGGCAACTACACAGTGCACATAAAGGCGATAGGCAGCGACGGAGAACTGTCGGAGAAGGAGCGGAGCATAGTGATAGCCATTGCACCGCCATGGTATGCCTCCACCCCGGCACACATAGTGTATGCGCTGCTGCTGGTGGCACTCGTGCTGTGGGTGATCAACTTCTTCAGAGTGAAGAACCGACTGCGCATAGCACGCATCGAGAAGGAGAAGACTGTGGAGCAGATAGCACTGAAATCGGAGCTTTTCGCCAACATATCGCATGAGCTGAAGACCCCGCTGTCGCTTATAATAGGACCGATAGGCAGGCTGATTGCCGATGTGAAGGAGCCTGCGGTGTCAAAGCAGCTCAATATGGCATACGAAAATGCCCTGAAGATGAACACGCTGATACACAAGGTGCTCGACACAAAGCGCATAGATGCCGACACGGAAACGCTGATGATACTCTCGCAGGTGGACATGGTGCACTTTTGCAGCAACATAGTGCAGACCTTCGAGGCTGCATACGGGCAGAAGCACTTCCTATTTACATCGGGAGTGGAAACAATCTATATGGACATTGATGTGGTGAAGATGGAGTCGGTAATCAACAACATCA
>CAMFSS010000038.1 GCA_945983195.1 uncultured Prevotellaceae bacterium
TTGGGGATTTTGTTGCGGTGGGGTGCGTGGGGTGAGGGTGTTAGGGTCTTTGGGGTTGCGGGCGGGATGGGTGGTTTGTTGCTGCTTCTGTCCTACCTCGTTGTGGTGGCTGAGACAGCGTCATCGAGCGACTCGCGCACCGACAAAGAGCTGCTCATGGCAGAAAACTACCTCGGCAATGGCGAGTATGTGATGATTTCGGGATTCGAGGAAGCCAACGGCAAGCTATTCTGCGGACTTGTGGGAATGGGACTTAGCGCATACGGCTCGGCTGCCGACGGCGGCAAATACATACGCCCCGGATATGAAGACCTGATAAAGACCGAAAGCGGCGGCTCGGGCGGTGGTGCATACACCAAGGGCGAGCTGGTGGGCACACAGTACCCCGACGAATGTTGGGTTGCCATCTACAGCGACGAGAAGCTCACAGGCCGCCTGCTGCTCCACACCGACAAAATCAGCTATCCCTGCGGACGCTACCGCTCACAATACTACCAGACCGTGTGGGCTGCCGACAACGGCGACGTGTATGTGTTCTCACCAAGCTATGCCAAGACCCTCACCGACCCAAGGCAACAGACAAAGCTCCCTGCCGGAGTGATGCGAATTAAGGCAGGAGCAACCGATTTCGACCCGAATTTCTATGTCGACATCGAGGCACAGAGCAATGGCTGCTCGTTCCTGCGCTGCTGGCACGCCGGAGGCAACAACTTCCTGCTGCGTATGTATGACCGGCCATTCTCAGAGACCGGCTATGTTGCCAACCGCCTTGCCGTGCTCAACGGTGACACCGGACGGCTCACCATGGTTAGCGGACTGCCCGATGCAGCATCGATCTCGGACTTCGGCAAAATGCCCTACGTTGCCGACGGCTGCATCTATATACCGGTAGTGACATCGACGGGCTATCCGGCAATTTACCGAATCGACCCAGCCACCGCCACCGCCACGCGCGGACTGGAGATGCAAGTGCTGTCGTCGACTGCCGTAGGAAAACTCAGCTACAACAAATAGCGTTTATCAAGCAGAAGAGATTATGATTTATTAATTCAGAAGATTATGAATGCAAAGAAAGTTTTCAGGAAAATCCATCTTTGGCTATCAGTTCCGGCAGGCATATTCATCACGCTGATATGCTTCTCAGGAGCCATGATGGTGTTTGAAAAAGAGATTACGGAGTGGTGCCGCCACGACCTCTACTTTGTGCAGGAGGTTAAGGAGCATGCACTGCCGCAGGAAAAGATTGTGGACATCGTGGCAGCCACACTGCCCGACAGCGTGACCGTGACCGGAGTGAACACCTCCGACGAAGCCGACCGTGCATGGCAAGTGACACTCTCAAAGCCTCGCCGCGCATCGGTGTACGTTGACCAGTACACAGGTGAAATCAAAGGCCGCTACGAGCGTCTGCCCTTCTTCGACACGATGTTCCACCTGCACCGCTGGCTGCTTGGTCCGTCGCAGGGCGCAGGGAAATGGATTGTGGGCGTGTGCACGCTGTTTCTTGTGATAATCCTGATTACAGGCCTGCTCATGTGGCTCACCAACCGCAAGAAGCCGCTCACACAGAGCCTGAAAATCAGCACCGGGCACGGCTGGCACCGATTCTGGCACGACCTGCATGTGGCAGGCGGAATCTATGCCACCATCTTCCTGCTTGCAATGGCACACACAGGACTCACATGGTCGTTTTCGTGGTATCGCACAGGCTTCTACGCCATGTTTGGCGTTGATGCAAGTGCCGGCGGACACGGCAAGCCACGCACCGAACAAGTAGTCGCCGCAGAGCGTCAGCACAGACACGGCAGACCCGATGGAGTGGCAGAAGGTCGCCACAATCGCCATGAAGGAGTGGAAGGAGGCCGCCACCGCCACGGTGGTGAAATTGCCGCGGCAAATCAGAAACCTGCCGACAACGACCGCGCGGCAAGCGTGCGAAGCGGCATCTACAAAGTGCACGTAGGCAGTTGGGGAGGCATAGTCACCAAGATAATTACATTCCTCGCAGCCCTCTTGGGCGCGACACTGCCACTCACCGGCTACTACCTCTGGATTCGCCGCCTCCGCAAGAAATCACAGCAGCGGCACTAAAGGAGGGCAATGATTCATTTGGCTTGCACACGCAATGCAAGACAGCATCGGCGAGTCCACACAAGGATTATGGCGAAGATGATGCGTGTGGTGACAAGCAGCAGGGCTGAAATGCCGGTGGCTGCGAACACTATTGTATCCTCAAGCAGCGAGTGATTCATAATGAGGTGGAAATTCACATCGTTGGCATCCTCGCGGCTTATAATGCCCTTTTCCTCAAGCTCGAGCATCACCGCCGAGCCGTAGCTGATTCCGAGCACATTGCCGACAAGCCACATGTAAGCCGCCTGTCGCGGAAGCCCGAACAGGCGCATCATCGGAGCGAAAAACTCCGAGAGTGGCCGCAACAGCGAATAAGCCTCGAGCAGACGCTGGATAATCATAAGCACATATATGATGAGAAACACCATTATCGACATTTTCAGCTGCGATAATGCCCATGTAGCCATTACTTCACCGATAGAACTGTCGGCAGCCGCACCGAGATAGATGTAGCTGTCGGCAGTTTCAGGTAGTATCAGGTTGAGAATGAACGCGCACACAAACGCCATGGCTATGCGCAACACCGCCATTTCCCAAAACGAAGAACCGGTCTTCCGATTGACGGCGCACTCCATGGGTAGAGCATGGCACAACGCCACCATAAGCGCAAGGATAGTGGCTTGCTTCATGGTGAGCGGCATCGACATCATTGCGGCAATGCCTGCATAAGTTCCTGCCGATGCTCCCGATATAAACGCCACAGCCGATGCTCCCGGCAGCCCGAGGTGCACGAAAACGGGGTGCAGATAGGTGGCTATCCAAGCCAGAATGCCAAAGTGCTGCAACAGCGTGACTGCAAGTGATATGGGAATCATCAGCTTCAGCAGCCACGAGGCACTTTTCCACGTGGTGGGCAAAGCCGCCGTGCAGCTCGCCTTCCACTTCATCATATCGTCCGAAAAATTCCTCCTCATCACAAAAAGCTCAATGTTTGCGCAAATTCAGCACAAACCGACTGCAAAGTTAGTCCAATTTCTGCAACATACAAAATGTTATCATCATAACGCTAATTACCGGTTTGGGTTAAGGAAATAACCGCCAAGAGTGGAAAATTGGGGTGGGAGGTGCATTTTTTGGGGAAATTGGGCTGAATTACCAACAGAAAGTAGTATTTTAGCAGTCGATTTCAACGAATGACAGAAAATGGAGATTAAACGACATCATTTTCGCACCGCACTGGCACTGCTGGCAACCTTTTTCGCAGCCGGAAGCGCCACAATCGGTGTGCTTGCACAGGACGACGACAACAGCGTGAACGACACTGCCATAGCCCGCAACTTGTCGGTATTCAACTCGCTCTACAAGGAGCTGAACACATTCTATGTGGACTCTATCGACGCACAAAAGTCGATTGAGACTGCCATCAATGCAATGCTCGACGACATCGACCCCTACACGGAGTATATACCGGCGAAGTCGCAAGACGACTTCATGTCGATTTCGACAGGCGAATATGGCGGCATAGGCTCGATAATCATGGAGCGCAAGGGTGAGGTGTACATATCAGAGCCATACGAGGACAGCCCTGCTGCACGTGCCGGACTCAAGGCCGGCGACAAGATTGTGATGATTGACGGCGACAGCGTGAGCGGCTGGGGCAACAAGAAGGTGAGCGAACACCTGAAAGGACAGCCGAGCACGAAGCTGCGCGTGGTGGTGGAACGCCCCTACACGGAGGGCAACCTGACTTTCGACATCACACGCGAGAAAATCAACATAAACCCTGTGCCCTACTATGGCGTGATTCGCGGCAACATAGGCTACATCGGGCTTAACACGTTCAGCCAGAAGTCGGCCGACGCAGTGCGCGATGCGTTGCTTGAGCTTCGAGCCAACCCGGCAGTGAAGTTCATCGCCCTCGACCTGCGCGGCAACGGCGGCGGACTGCTTGAGAGCGCGGTGCAGATAGTGGGCATGTTTGTGCCCAAAGGCACACAAGTGCTGCAAACACGCGGACGCTTCAAGCAGCAGGAAAAGACCTACAAGACCACCCAGGAGCCAATCGACACCGAAATTCCGCTTGTGGTGATGATCGACGGCGGCTCGGCATCGGCTGCCGAGATAGTGGCAGGGTCGCTGCAAGACCTTGACCGTGCGGTGATAGTGGGTGCACGCTCATTCGGCAAAGGACTGGTGCAGACCACCCGCACGCTGCCCTACGAAGGACTGCTGAAGGTGACCATATCGAAATACTACATTCCCAGCGGACGCCTGATACAAGCCATCGACTACTCGCACCGCAACCCCGACGGGCCGGTGGCGAGGATTCCCGACAGCCTCACCACGGTGTTTCCCACCGCCAACGGCCGTGAAGTGCGCGACGGCGGCGGCATCACCCCAGATGTGAAAATCGAATATCCGGCAATCAACCGCCTAATCTACAACATCATAAGCGACAATTGGGCTTTCGACTTCGCTACTCGATTTGCAACCGAGCACCCGAGCATTGTCCGCGCGGAGGATTTTGAAATTACCGACAGCATATACGGACAATTCAAGGCATCAATCGACCCCACCCAGTTCAAGTATGACAAAGTGTGCGAGGAGGGTCTGAAGAGCCTTCGCAAAGTGGCTGAAACCGAAGGCTACATGAACGACTCCACCAAGGCTCAATTTGAGGCACTCGAAAAGCTGCTGAAGCACAACCTCAACCACGACCTCGACGTGCACCGCAAGGAGATAGCGAAGATACTCTCGGAGGAGATTCTGCGACGCTACTACTTCCAGCGCGGCGATGCCATAGCCTCACTGAAAGACGACACAACCATCGACGCGGTGGAGAAGATTGTGAACACTCCCGGGGAATATGAGCGCATTTTAGGCAAACCCGTGGTGAAGAGCGAGCCTGCAAAAAAGGGCAAGAAAAGCAAGAAGAGAAGTGGAAATAAATGAACTATGTGAAATAATCGGCTCAAAAGCACGGAAGGAGGCTCTGAGCCGCCTGCTTGCCGACCGCAAGAACCGCACTGCACTCATCGACGGACTTGCAGGGTCGGCTGCACCAATGCTGTTCTCACAACTGCCAAAAGGGAAAGAGCCATACCTGATTATCGCCAACGACCTCGACGAAGCAGGCTACGCCTATCACGACCTGTGCCAGATTATGGGTGAAGGTGCGGTGCTGATGTTCCCATCGGGCTACAAGCGCGACATAAAATACGGCCAGGTTGACGCTCCGCAGGAGATACTACGCACCGAGGTGCTCAACCGCTGGCACACCGACCGCCGCCTGCACTGCGTGGTGACCTATCCCGAAGCCCTTGCCGAGAAGGTGCAGAGCCGCGACAAGATAGAGGAGTCGACGGTCACGCTGACAAAAGACACGGCAAGCGACCTCACTGAAGTGTCGGGCAGACTCAAGGAGCTTGGCTTCACCGAGGTTGACTATGTGTACGAACCCGGACAATTTGCCGTGCGAGGCTCGATACTCGACGTGTTCTCATTCTCATTTGAGCTACCCTACCGCATCGACTACTTCGGCGACGAAATAGAGAGCATACGCACCTTCAACGTGGAGACACAGCTCTCGGTGGAGAATGTGGATAGCATAGCGATAATCAACGGCACCGGTAGCGACAGCAACAGCGGAACATCATTCCTGGAATACATAGGCGACAAGGCGGTGCTGCTGTGCCACGACCACCGCTGGCTGCTGAGCCGCATCGAAGCCATTGCAGCCGAAAAGTTCTCGGAGAGCGCACTGATAGCCGAAGAGGGCGACAAGGACGCAATGAAGAAAATCGTAGATGCCGAGGCATTTGCCCGCCGCTTTGCACAATTCCGCAGGATAGACTACCGCGAAGGGCGCGCAGCGAGCGGTGAAGAGGCAGCAGGCGGCAAGGCTGCGACCTCGCCTGAGGCGCACTTGCATCTGCACTGCACGCCACAAGGCATCTACCACAAGAATTTCGATATCATAAGCACCTCGTTCAAGGATTTCATTGCACGAGGCTACCGCATATTCATCTTGTCGGACAGCGCGAAGCAGACCGAGCGTCTGCGCGTGATATTTGAGGACCGCAAGGACGAAATAACATTCACCCCCATTCTACACACACTGCACGAAGGCTTCGTCGACGACGACCAGAAGCTGTGCGTATTCACCGACCACCAGATTTTCGACCGTTTCCACAAGTACAGCCTCAAGAGCGACCGTGCGCGCTCGGGCAAACTCGCATTCTCGCTCAAGGAACTCAACCAGATAGAGGTGGGCGACTACATTGTGCACGTGGACCACGGAGTGGGAAAATTCGGCGGACTTCTGCGCACCGACGTCAACGGCAAGATGCAGGAGATGATAAAGCTCATCTACCAGAACGACGACATAATCTTCGTGTCGATTCACGCGCTGCACAAACTCGCCAAATACCGCGGCAAAGAGGGCGTGGAGCCACGTCTCAACAAGCTGGGGAGCGGAGCATGGAACAGAATGAAGGAGCGCACCAAGAGCAAACTGAAGGACATAGCGCGCGACCTCATCAAGCTCTATGCAGCAAGGCGCGAGGAGAAGGGATTTGCCTTCTCGCCCGACAGCTACATGCAGCAGGAGCTTGAAGCATCGTTCATCTACGAAGACACCCCCGACCAGCTAAAAGCCACCAACGCGGTGAAAGCCGACATGGAGAGCGCGAAACCGATGGACCGCCTGATATGCGGCGATGTGGGATTCGGAAAGACCGAAGTGGCAATACGCGCCGCATTCAAGGCAGCCACCGACGGGAAGCAGACGGCAGTGCTTGTGCCTACCACGGTGCTCGCCTACCAGCACTACAACACATTCAAGGAACGACTCGGCGATTTCCCGGTGCGAGTGGACTATCTGAGCCGCGCACGCCGCCCGAAGGACGTGAAGCAAATCCTCAGCGACCTTGCCGAAGGGAAAATCGACATAATCATAGGCACACACAAGCTCATAGGCAAAGCCGTGAAATTCCACGACTTAGGGCTGCTTGTAGTCGACGAGGAGCAGAAGTTTGGAGTGTCGGTGAAAGAGCGGCTCAAGCAACTGAAGGTGAACGTAGACACGCTCACCATGTCGGCAACGCCCATTCCACGCACGCTTCAATTCTCGCTGATGGGAGCACGCGACCTGAGTGCCATCACCACACCGCCAGCCAACCGCTACCCCATCGTCACTTCGGTCAACTCGCTCAACGACGACATAGTGGCAGAAGCCATCAACTTTGAAATGTCGCGCAACGGACAAGTGTTCTTCGTGAACAACCGCATAGAGCACCTCTACAACCTCCGCGACATGATAAACCGCCTTGTTCCCGACGCGCGCGTGGTGGTGGGGCACGGACAGATGCCACCCGAACAGCTCGAAAAGGCAATCATCGACTTCGCCAACCACGACTACGACGTGCTGCTCGCAACCACCATCATAGAGAGCGGCATCGACATGCCAAACGTGAACACCATCATCATCAACAATGCCCACAACTTCGGACTAAGCGAGCTGCACCAGCTCCGCGGCCGTGTGGGACGCAGCTCGCGCAAGGCATTCTGCTACCTCCTTGTTCCACCCGGCAAACCGCTCACTCCGGTAGCACGCCGCCGCTTGCAGGCAATCGAGAGCTTCTCGGAGCTTGGCAGCGGCATACACATAGCAATGCAGGACCTCGACATACGCGGAGCAGGCAATCTGCTCGGTGCCGAACAAAGCGGCTTCATTGCCGACCTGGGCTACGAAACCTACCAGCGAATCCTCAAAGAGGCAGTGCTTGAGCTTCGCACCGAGGAATTTTCAGACACCTTCGACGATGCAGTGGCACAGAGCGATGCCGACGAGCCTCAATATGTTACCGACTGCACCATTGAGAGCGACATGGAGCTGCTGCTCCCGGCAACCTATGTGCCGCAGGAAGGAGAGCGCATAAGCCTCTACCAGCAACTCGACAACATGGAGCGCGAAACCGACGTGATGGAATTCCGCCGCGAGCTTGAGGACCGCTTCGGCAAGATACCCCATGAGGCGCAGGAGCTGATACGCATAGTGTCGCTTCGCCGCCTTGCACGCAGCCTCGGTGTGGAGAAAGTGGCACTGAAGATGGGACAGATGTATCTGTACTTCGTAGGCGAGGAGAACAAGGCCTACTACCAGTCGGCAGCATTCGGGCGCATCATCAGCTACATACAGCGCAATCCGCTGCGATGCAAATTCCGCGAGAAGAACGGCAAGAGGTCGATACTCTTTGCCAACGTCGACACTGTGGCTGAAGCGGTGAGCATAATGCAGGAGATTTCAACGCTCGAAGTGAGCTGAGTGTTGCCTCACGCAGTATGCACAGAACAAAGGAGAGTTTTTTATATTATTTGAATCACCAACCAGATAAACGCTCTGTGACTTATGGCTAATTTTGAATTGAACATATTAGGCTGCGGGTCGGCGACATGCACAATGCGCCACATGCCCACTTGCCAGGTTCTCGACATCCGCGACCAGCTCTACATGATTGACTGCGGCGAAGGGGCACAGCTTCAAATGCGGCGCATGAAGCTGAAATTCTCGCGCCTCAACCACATCTTCATCAGCCACCTGCACGGCGACCACGTTTTTGGCTTACCGGGACTCATTTCTACCATGGCACTGCTTGACAAGGGCGGCACGCTGACGGTGCATATCTTCAAGGACGGTGCTGAACAGTTTGGGCGGCTGCTCGACTACTTCTGCCGCGAAATGCCATTTGAGGTGGAATTCAACATCATAGAGCGCAAAGAGGGGCTGATTTACGAGAACAACGCCATCGAGGTGCACACTTTTCCGCTATTCCACCGCGTTCCGGCAGTGGGATTCAAATTTGTGGAGAAGCCGAAGCTGCGGCACATCAATCCCGAAATGACCACCTACCACGAAGTGCCGACCTACTGGCTGAACCGGCTGCGCAACGGAGAGGACTATGTGAAGCCCGACGGCACCATAATCCCCAATGCACGGCTCACCACCGCCGCCGAACCGAGCAGAAGCTATGCCTTCTGCTCCGACACCACACGCAATGATCGCGTTGCCGAGGCAGTGCGCGGCGTCGACTGGCTATACCACGAAGCCACCTACGACGGCACACTTGCAGCGAAAGCCAAGGCACGCGGACACAGCACCTCGACCGATGCCGCCGAGATTGCGAAGCTCGCCGGTGCCGGAAACCTGATAATAGGGCATTTCTCGAAACAGTACACCGACGACAACGTGCTGCTCGAAGATGCCAAGCGCACTTTCCCCAATGTGATTCTCGCCAACGAGGGCATGAAAATCGACCTCTCGAAATAACCGGGAGAACGGAGACTTGCAAAAGCGCACATAAACGGGAATAAATTCTGAAATCAATAAATCACTTCTTTAGACGACAATGAGATACGCAATAATAGGGACAGGAGCCATAGGGGCTTATTACGGGGCAAAACTTGCCCATGCAGGCAACGACGTGCACTTCCTGCTACATTCCGACTACGACTATGTGAAAGAGCACGGACTGCAAGTGGATTCGTGCGACGGCAGCTTCCACCTCGATGCACCGCAGGTGTACCGCAGCACAGCCGACATGCCCGATGCAGATGTGGTGATAGTGGCACTGAAAACCACCAACAACAGCCGCCTTCTGCCCGAGCTGCTCACACCACTGCTCCACACCGACCCGACAGTGCTGCTCATACAGAACGGAATAGGCGTGGAAGCCGACGTGCAGAAGATGTTCCCAAAGACACAGATTGCGGCAGGGCTGGCATTCATCTGCTCAGCAAAGAGCGAGCCGGGACGTGTGAACCACCAGTGCTACGGAAGCATCAACATAGGCAACTACTCGTGCCACGACACGGCGCAACTGAAGCGGCTAATTGCCGACTTCGATGCGGCAGGCGTGAAAGCCGCCGAAGTCGACTACCATGAAGCGCGATGGAAGAAAGCCGTGTGGAACATGCCATTCAACGGCATGACTGTGGCACTCGGTGCACAGACCGACAAAATCCTTGCCAACGCAGCAACGCGACAGCTCATCTACGACCAGATGCTTGAGGTGATTGGCGCAGCACAGGCACTCGGAGTGAAAGGCTTAGACAGCACCTTTGCCGACAAGATGATTGAAAGCACCCTGCAAATGACTCCCTACTCGCCGAGCATGAAACTCGACTATGATTTCCACCGACCGATGGAGATTGAGTACATCTACAGCCACCCTATCGCCGAGGCGCGTGCCGTGGGATTCGACATGCCGAAACTCGCAATGCTCGAAGCCGAACTGCGCTTCCTCGATGCGAAAAACAGAGGATAAAACCCGAAAAACAACCAACCAAAAAATATACACCGACATGAAAACTGACTTCCGACGACTGCTATGCTGCCTTGCGGCGGCATCGACACTGGCTCTGGCAAATGCCGAAGCCACACCCTACGATGTGATTCCGCTTCCTGCCGGAATAACGATTGACAAGGATTGCTACACCTTGCCCGCAGCAGGGCTGAAAGTGTACTTCGCCGGCGCGAAAAGCGACAAAGCCGCCAATCTTCTTGAAGCCTGTGCGCTGCAATGCACCACAGTGGCAAAACGCGGCGATGCCGACGTGGTGATTGCCATCGACCCGAAAAAGCACGACTCAGCCGAAGGCTACCGGCTCGAAATAAAGCCCAAACAGGTGCGCATCACCGCCGGAGGCGAGGCAGGGACATTCTATGCCATGCAGACGCTCATGCAGATGACGCAAGAGGGGCGAGAAAACACCGTGAAGTGCTGCACAATCGACGACAAGCCGCGTTTCAGCTACCGCGGACTGCACTTCGACGTGTCGCGACACTTCCGCACTGTGGCGTTCCTGAAAAAGCAAATCGATGCCATGGCTATGCTGAAGCTCAATGTGATGCACCTTCACCTCACCGACGGAGCAGGGTGGCGCATGGAGATAAAGGGATATCCGCGCCTCACCGAATTTGCGGCATGGCGACCGGCACGCACATGGCAGGAATGGGCCGACAATGGAGCGCGCTACTGCACACGCGAAAATCCCGAAGCCCACGGAGGATACTACACACAGGAGGAGATGCGCGAACTGGTGAGCTATGCGGCAGCCCGGCACATCACCGTAATACCCGAAATTGAGATGCCCGGACACAGCGAGGAGGTGCTTGCCGCCTATCCCGAAGTGTCGTGCGACGGATCGGGGAAGGGTTCGTCAGACTTCTGTGCCGGAAAAGAAGCCACATTCAAGATGCTTGAAGACGTCCTGCGGAAGGTGATTGACGTGTTCCCGTCGCCCTATATCCCAAT
>CAMFSS010000039.1 GCA_945983195.1 uncultured Prevotellaceae bacterium
GTGTTGAGATACTTCACATCGGTAATGACGTGCGAGCCTTCAAACAGCGCGTTCAGGAAACCGATGAGCAAATCCTTGTTCAAATCGGTTCCAAAAATCCGCTTAAACCCGAAATCGGTCAGCAAGCTGATGTATTTATCCTCTATTTCACTCATAACTTTGTCCCTTTTTTGCTTTTTGCAAAGATAATGCAGCCTATCTTATGCAAAGATAGCCACAATTTCCTACTAATCAAACAATCACCCCATTAAATTATCTGAAAAAAACAGATGAAAGAAGAATACTATTGCGCTTGATTTACACTCAATTTAGCTAAACAGAATATGGCGAGAAATGATTTGCCTCTCCGCACCACTTTTTATGGTTTTTGCTTAAAAAGCACTGTGTGAGTGCAAGATTTCGAGAAAAATGCATTAGGTTTGTGACCGGGAATGAATTTATATGGGGCAAATTGTGGCACTTTCGGCAAATTTTACTAATTTTGCAATAGCCGACTGTTTTAAGTCTCCGCACAGGAGTCTGTGAGGCGGGAGGCTGACATAATGAAAAGCGTTTACTGCGCTGATTCTTGACGAATCGGAATTCTCGCAAAATTTCTATCAAAAGTCAAGGAATGAGCAACTGTAGATGCCCATGGGATATGTATATCTTGCTTTCGACATATTATTCCGTGAGGGATAAAGCCGATTGCATTGATCGCATATACAGGCGTAGGGCTTCTTCGTTGCCGTCCGACTTTTGATGGGCAATGCGAGAAGCCTCGATTCGTAGGACGGTAACAGATACGGATTCCTACGCTTTTTCTTGTATAAACCATCTAAACGCCAACGAGAGGATGACCGCGGCAAAATCAAATCTGATGAAAAAAGTAATAATTTTCATTGCCATTCTTTTATTAATGCCATGTCTTGAGTGCGAACTTTATGCTCAGAAAAAGAAAGTCACGGCATCAAACAGAACGACAAAGACCACCAAATCAAAAGAGACCATCGAATTTGAGAAACTTTTATTAAAAGCAAAAAAAGGAGACCCGGAGGCTCAAACTTCAGTGGGAGATCGTTATGCTGCTGGAAGAGGAGTGGCAAAAGACTTGGTTAAATCAATGGAATGGTTCCAAAAAGCGATAGATAACGGTTATGGGAAAGCTTGTTATTGGGCTGCTTTAGTATGGGAGCGAGAAAATGATTACGAAAAAAGATTAGATTATCTTCGCATGGGTGTTTCCCTGAATGATGAAAATTGTTATTATGATTTATATTGTGATTATAATAGAGGTGAACATGGTGTAGAAAAGAATAAAAATTTAGCACTTGAATTATTAAAAAAAGGAACAGACCTGAAAATGCCGGAATTGTTTTACTCTAGATATTTGGCTCACAGATATGGTACACTGGGATTTGCAAAGAGCAAGGAAGACGCGATATTCTGGCTGAAGAGACATATTGACTACGAATATGATCAATATCGTTCTGAAAAATATGAGGAGCTTAAGCAGTTTTTTAAGGACTACATTGCAGAATACGTAAAAAGGTTGAAGGAAGAATTAGGTTGCGATTATGACCCTGCACTTCATATAGATGAATATAAAGCATGGCTTGCAGACAAACCAGCCCCAAGAGCCTCAAAACAACAATCAAGCACAACCTACAGCAGCTCTCCAGCCAATACTACTGCGCCTGCTGCACCTACTACATACCATTATACCAAGAGCGGAAGAGGACAATCACAGAACACCGGGCAATGGACTGATGGCATGGCATCGCAGTATTGCGCAGTGCAATTTTTTGATGACTATATTACTGTAAATGGGGAAATTAATTATTTTGTCGGAAATTCAGGCAGTTGGAAAATATATGGTGGTACCTCCATGAATTATGGAGGTTGTTATTCAAAGTCATATTACTATGTCGATGCCAATAAAAATATGCAAGAAGTGTGTGAATCCGGTTCTCCGTATGGATTAGACACCTTCGTTTATCCAATGTCTATGAACGGAGACCCTACACCACACAACGATTCATATAATAATTCATACAATAATTCACAATCAAATTATCATAACAGCTCATCAAGCAGTTCTTCCGGTTCCCACAATTCAAGTACGCAGCCATCAAGAAAATACAAGTGCGCGTATTGCAATAATGGTATGATAGAGAAGAACGACCCTGCACCTCCTTCATTCGGAATAGACCAGCCCAAGAAAAAATGCCCGACATGTGGCAAATGGTATGATCCAACAGTATCAGTCCACTATCACCAGCAGTGTCATCACTGCGGTGGAACAGGATATGCAAAATAAAGATTGAGGCTAATAATAGCCGAACAGAATATGGTGTGGAAGGATTTGCCCTTCCCACACCATTTTTTTGTTAACTCCGCTAATGTGCTGCTCCAATTGTTTCTCAGCTAAGCCCAAAAAATTTCATCTTAATTGTGATGGGGGGATTAGAAGGTGCGGCGGTGGCGGAGGTAGTAGTCGATGACGATGTTGCAGCGGCTGCCGGGGTGCTCTCGCAGCAGGTTGCGGGTGATGGGGGTGGCATCGGGGTTGTAGTTCTTCCGCATGGTGCGGAAGTCGTGGTGAGCCTGAAGCACGGCGCATGCATTGGCAAAGTCGAGCTTCGCCACGAACATGAAGAATGCCAGCGTGTCGTAGAGGCGTCGCACGAAGAGTGTGCGCGAGCGGTCGCGGCGCGGCAGGTTCTTGTAGAGCAGCAGCAGATTGTTGCGGAAGTTGAGATAGGTCTTGCGCGGATTTCCGGCAGGCAGACTTCCGCCGCCCAGATGATGAATCACACTGGTGTGAATATATCGGATGTCGTAGCCCAGCAGATGTATACGCCAGCAAAGGTCGATTTCCTCCATGTGGGCAAAAAAGAGGCGGTCGAGTCCTCCGGCTTGAAGATACACTTCGGTGCGGACAAACAGACCCGCTCCAGAAGCCCAGAAAATGCCCATATCGGCATCGTATTGCCCATGGTCGTACTCCACGGTGGAAAATATGCGTCCGCGGCAATAAGGGTATCCTAATCGGTCGATAAAGCCTCCTGCGGCACCGGCATATTCAAACTGCGTCTTGTCGGTGTAGGCAAGAATCTTCGGCTGGCAGGCTGCCACGGTGCGGTGGGTGCTGCAATAGTCGTAGAGCGGCTCCACCCAGTGCGGAGTCACCTCAACATCGGAGTTGAGCAGAATGGTGTATTCGTAGTGCGTAGCGCGGATTGCGCGGTTGTAGCCCTCGGCATAGCCGTAGTTCTTGTCGAGAGGCAGTACGAGAGCTTCGGGGAACTCACGCTCAAGCACAAGCAGCGAATCGTCGGAGCTGCCGTTGTCGGCTACAATCACATCGGCTATGTCGCTGTTGGTGTGGCGAATCACCGACGGCAGAAACTCGCGCAGCAGCTTCACTCCATTCCAGTTGAGGATAATCACAGCCACCGGCTTCTTGGGAGCATTTTCTTGAAATAGTGCCATATTATATTTGGAGAATTTTTATTCGGTAACCACCTCGCCAAGCATCGTGTCGGGGTCGTCGGGAGAGATAGCAATCAGGCGCACCGGTGCCACGGTGTTGACGAGCGCGTCGGGGGCATCGGTCACTTCCACTCGAATGTAATTGTCGGTGAATCCGTGCATCGGGAGTCCGGGCTGCGGCTGCTCAAAGAGCACGGGGCGCACAGTGCCGGCATATCGCTGCATGAAGGCACGCAGCTTGCGGTCGCTTAGCGCAATCATCTTGCCTGCGCGCACGCTTTTTGTGTGCTGGTCGACAACGTGGTCGATGGTGTGCAGTGCAAGCGTGCCGGGACGCTCGGAATAGGGGAAAACGTGCAGTCGCGTGATGTCGAGAGCGTCGACAAATGTCCGTGATTCTTCAAAAAGCTCTTCGGTCTCGCCGCGTGTACCCACCATAAGGTCCACGCCGATGAATGCATCGGGAATCAGCCGCTTTATCATCTCCACCTTGTGGGCGAAAAGGGCTGAATCGTAGTGGCGGCGCATGAGGCGCAGCACCTCGTCGCTGCCGCACTGGAGCGGAATGTGGAAATGTGGCATGAATGTGCGCGACCGGGCGCAGAAATCAATAATCTCATCGGTGAGAAGGTCGGGCTCGATCGACGATATGCGGTAGCGTTCAATGCCCACGACGGCATCGAGGGCGTGGATGAGGTCGATGAAACGCTCACCGGTGTTCTTGCCGAAATCGCCGATGTTCACACCCGTAATCACAATCTCCTTGCCACCCTCGGCAGCCACTTGGCGTGCCTGTGCCACAAGCGACTCGATTGTGCCGCTGCGGCTGCGACCGCGGGCGAACGGAATGGTGCAATAGCTGCAAAAGTAGTCGCAGCCGTCTTGCACCTTCAGGAAATAGCGTGTGCGGTCGCCGCGTGAGCAGCTCGGGCTGAAAGCGCGAATGTCCTTGGCAGGAGTCACCTCCACTTGCGGCTTGCGCGTGGCGAGCCAGCGGTCGAGATAAGCCGAAATTTCCAGCTTCTGCTCGCTGCCAAGCACTATGTCGACACCCTCAATCGCCGCCACCTCATCTTTCTTGAGCTGCGCGTAGCAGCCGGTCACCACAATCACGGCATCGGGATAGCGGTGTGCGAGGCGGCGAATCGTCTGCCGGCACTTCTTGTCGGCAAGTTCGGTTACGCTGCAAGTGTTCACCACGCAGATGTCGGGCGTTTCGCCGGGCTGTGCCCTGCGGATGCCACGCTCGGCAAAAATCCGTGCTATTGTGGAGGTTTCGGCGAAATTGAGTTTGCAACCGAGAGTATGGAACTCGGCAGTGCAGTTGTCGAAAGTCGATTTGTCAGTCATTCCAAAAAATCCGTTTTATTCCGTTGGTGCAAAGGTACGACAAACGAGTGCAGAAACAAAACGAAAAACGAAGTTTTTGTTTTTGGGAATGCCGAGTGCAGTGTTACCTTATTGAAAGGTACGACTTATAGCTCCGTTTTCCACAATCCGTGGAGGTTGCAGTATTCATACACAGCCACCGGACGGTCGCCGCAAGTGCAGATGTCAGCCGAAGGCTTGTCGGTAAGGGCTACAAAGCGGCCGCCGTGCTCTGTAGCCACATAGATAAATGCGATGTGATGCTCAGGCAGCATGGGGTGCGCCACGCTTCCCACTTCCACATGAATGGTGCAGTCGTCGATTCGTGTCACCACCGGAATGTGCTTCTCTCCGGCAGCATCTACGGTGTTGGGCACCAGCTCCTCCATTTTCTCGCCACAGCATACTAAAGGCACCTTGGAGTCGACCAATTTCATCACTACATTGCCGCAATGACGGCACTTGAAAAAACTTGTTTCCATAATATTAACCGTTTTACTATTGTAACGCACACTGCGGCATAAAAGTTCTATAACGGCATGACAAGAGGCAGATTGAGGCGCGTGTCGTCGAGGGCAAGATTGGTGCCGTCGGGGGCGGCTACGGCGGCTGTGATGCCTTCGGCAAGGCTGAATCCCATTGAGGCATACCAGCGGCGCAGCGATGGCTCCTCGGCAATGAGCATGGCTATACCCGCTCTGCTTCGGCGCATCTTCTCCACCGCTTCGGCTATCATGGCACCGGCAATGCCCCTGCCGCGCCACTCGGGGGCAGTGGCTACGCCATAGATGTAGGCACCTCGCTTTCCTGCCATTCCAACCGGCATTGGCGAGAGCCTCACCGACACTTCGTCGCCTTGAAGCGGCTCATTTGTGGGGCTGTTTTCGCATAGAGTGAACTTGTGGAAGTGCATCATCGCTATGAGCGTGCCATCGGGCGAAAAGCGCAGAATGCGGTTGCCCGTGTGGCTCATGGCAGTGAGATAGTGCATGATGAAGTCGCGCTCGTCGCCGAATGCAGTGTGCCACAGTAGGTACATCTGTTCGCGCAATGCGTTTTCATCATCAATGGTGTGTGCAGCCGATGCTACGGGCGCGCAAGAATCCATGGCTTTTCAATTGGGATTCGCATCTTCACCTCCTTGTCGATGCGCTTTATGTAGGCTGCTGCTTCGGCTGAAGTGTCGAAGCCGTGAGCTATCACATAGTAGACCTTTTCGCTGTCGATGACCACGTATGCCGGTTTCTCCTCCTTCTTCAGACGGTCGCGGAACGAGCGTGCATTGAAAGCCTGCTTGTATTCGCCCACCACCACGCCGTAGCGTTTGAGGGTGGAATAGGGGTCGTCTACTATGTTGACACGGTGTGTGATGAGCCTCACAGAGTCGCCTGCCACGATTGCCGTGGCTTCGCGCTTCTCGGCACGGATTTTTTCGACGGTAGCCGAGTCGGCGGTTTCGCGGGCGCGTATGTGCTCGCGCGTGATGTCGTAGGCAGCGCGGTAGTTCTCTTCCGACGTCTTGCACGAATAAAGCGCAAGGGCGAAAAATGCTGCCAGAGCGTAGATTGCTATTCTTTTCATAGAGTGTGAGTTGTCAGAAAAAATACTTTGTCTGCTGCTGCGGCGGCTACTTCGACAGCTCCACCACTTCGCAGCCGGCAATTGTGCCGCTGTCGAGCGTGATGAGCACTATGGTAGGCACCGTCTGCCACCCTTGCCGTCCTGCGGCACCGGGATTGATGTGGAGCAGATGCATATACTTGTCGTTCACCACTTTGAGTATGTGCGAGTGTCCGCTCACAAAGAGCTGTGGCTGCTCGGCAAGTAGTGTTGCCTTCACACCGGGTGCATAGCGTCCGGGATAGCCGCCTATGTGCGTCATCAGCACTTTTACGCCCTCGGTGGTGAAGCACTCCACCTCTTTGAGCCTCCGGCGCAGTGCAGCACCGTCGATGTTGCCATACACGGCACGCACCACGGGGGCGATGCCCTCCAGACGGTCGAGCACCTCCTCGCTGCCTATGTCGCCTGCGTGCCATATTTCGTCGCAACCGCTGAAATAGGTCACATAGCGGTCGTCCCACCAGGCGTGGGTGTCGGATAGTATTCCTATTCGCTTCATTTCAGCTTGCAGCCGTTTATTGGGCAAACTCCATCATTCGGCTGAGATATTTGCCAATGATGTCGAATTCCAGGTTCACCACCGTTCCTTCGGTGATTTGGTGGAAGTTGGTGTTGTCGTGTGTGTATGGAATGATGCACACTTCGAAGCCGTCGCGCTGCGAGTTGCACACTGTGAGGCTCACTCCGTTCACGGTCACACTTCCCTTCTCCACGGTTACATATCCCTTGCGGGCAAGCTCCGGGTTGCTTTCATACCCGAATCGGTAGCGCCATGAGCCGTCTTCGGCTGTCACGCCGAGGCAGCGTGCGGTCTGGTCGACGTGCCCTTGCACAATGTGACCGTCGAGGCGGCCGTTCATCATCATGCTGCGCTCGAGGTTCACCTTGTCGCCCACTTTGAGCAGTCCCAGATTTGAGCGGTCGAGCGTTTCCTGAATGGCGGTGACGGTGTAGGTGCCGTCGCCGGGAAGTTCCACCACTGTGAGGCACACTCCATTGTGGGCTACACTCTGGTCGATTTTCAACTCGTCGGCAAATGTGCATCGCAGTGTGATGTGCAGGTTGCCGTCGTCCTTGCGCAAAGCCACCACTGTGGCAGCTTCTTCAACAATTCCTGAAAACATACGTATTCTTTATAGTTTCAAAAAGTTCTTTTTCCGTTTCCGTCACTTTGGAGTAATGTCTATCGCTCCTTTCGCGTGTTGCTGAAAAGCCATTTCATGAAGTTGGGCTGTGTGAATGCCGGATTCCAACTGCCGTGATTGCAGCCGGGGAACTCCATGTAGTCCACGCTTGCGCCAATCTCCTTCAGCCGCTTGTAGGCGCGGCGCGATGCCTCCACCGGCACCACATTGTCGGCATCGCCGTGATAGATGCTGAAGCGCACCGTGCGGCAGTTGTTGAGGCGCTTGGGGTTGACGGTGCCGCAGATTGGCACAGCAGCCGCAAACATCTGCGGATAGCGTTCTGCGAGGTCGTAGACCGCCATTGCGCCCATCGACAGCCCTACGAGGTAGATGCGGTTAGTGTCGATGTTCCCCTCGCCGATATACTTGTTCACCAGTCCGCGCACGAGCTTTATGTATTTCGTCGGCTCGTCGAGAATGGGCATGGCATCCGGCTCAAACGATGCAGGACGCTCGGTGTATGCCCAGTAGCCGTCTTCGGGGCATTGCGGGAATATCACATAGGCGGGAAATTTCTTTCGGTTGATGGGGTTGAGCCACATCTGCGAACCATGCACCAGTTGCTTCTCATTGTCGGTTCCGCGCTCTCCGGCTCCGTGCATGAATACCACCAGTGGATAAGTGTCGGCATCGGGCCGTTCGGGAGTCAGCTCGCGATAGCGCAGCGTGTCGCTACCGTTCACGAATATGCAGCGTTTGAATTCCTCCTGCGCTGTTGCAGCTATGGCCACTATGGCTGCTGCAATCAATAAAATCACTTTTCTCATATCATTCGTCGGTTTAGGGTTGTCATTCGTGGCACTAAGGTAGGGATTTTTGTGGAGATATGGGCGAAAATGCAGTTAAAAAATCAGAAAGGTGCCGGAGCGGTGAATCTAATGCGCTCACCGGTAGTGGGATGCGTGATTTCGAGCCACTCGGCGTGAAGATACATTCTGTCTGCCTGCACATTGCAGCCGCAGTAGGCTGTGGCGGCAGAGTTGTTGTAGAGCTTGTCGCCGAGAATAGGGGCATTAAGCCCCTGCGGATGTGCGCAGTGCACGCGCAATTGGTGTGTGCGTCCTGTCAGTGGGTGCAGCTCCACTCGTGTGACTCCCGTTCCGCGCTCCTCATTCGGCTCTTGGCTGCCGGGCACTTTCCATGTGGTAATTGCCGGCTTGCCGTGCACGAAGTCAACCATCTGCTGCGGACGGTGGTCAACGTCGGGGCGCAGCGGCAGGCTCACGGTGCCTTCTCTCCCACAGGGCGTGCCTTGCAGCAGGGCGATGTAGCACTTTTGCGTGCTGCGCTGCGCAAATTGCCGCTGCAAGGCGCGATGCGTGGCGCAATCCTTGGCAAACACCACTACGCCCGATGTGTCCATGTCGAGGCGGTGCACCACGTGCACCTCGCAGCCGATTGCGGCAGCCACTTGCTGTTGCAGCGACGTGGCGTCGAGCTTTCCGGGCACGGTGAGCACTCCGGCAGGCTTGTCGACGGCAATCATGAAGTCGTCTTCGTAGAGCACACGCAGCCGGCTGTGCGGCTCATGTGCCGGCTCGGCTTCCACTCGCAGCCCTTGCAGCATGAATGTGAGTATGGGGAGGCATTTGCTGCGGCAGGCGGGATAGAAATGCCCATGGTGGCGCACCTCGCCTTGCGGTGACTCTCCATACCAGAATTCTGCCATTGTCACCGGCTCCAGACCGTTGGCGAAGGCATATTGAAGCAGTTTGGGCGCAGCACATTCTCCTGCACCTCCGGGTGGAAGCTGCTGCGGTGTGTCGGCAAAAATCTCAGTGAGTGTGCGGCGTTCACCGCGTGCGTTGAGCATCACGAATTGGTCGAAAATGCGACGCTGTAGCTGTGCCGACCGCCGGTGCCGCTCCTCTCGCAGCTCGTCGACGTAGTCATCAATCATTCGCACTGTGGCTTCGGCATCGGCTATGGCGCGTTGTGTGCGTTCCTTTATGCGTTTCAGCTCGGCTTTCATCCATTGGCTTTCCTGCCTGAGCGATTCTTCATCGGCATTGCCGGCGGCGCGTGCTTCATCGCGGCGAGCCTTGGCGGCTTGCATCAGTGCACGGTGGGCTTCCGTTTCGGCGGCAGCATCGCGGCGTATTTGTTCAAGTTCGCGATGCAGGGCGCGGTAGTCGTCGGCTTGTTCAATGGCTGCAATCTGGTGGTTGATTCGGGTGATTTCCTCCTCACCGCGGCGGAAGAAGTCGCCCGGGCGCAGCATATCGAATACCGGAGGCACGAATCCCTCCTGGCGGTTGCTTCCTGCCAGATTTCCCGAGAATGCTGCGATGTATCCCAGCCCTGACGATTCGGCAGTGGCTTTGTGGCGCACCACAAGCACGCCCAGCATCTTGCCGCGGCTCAATTCCTCGTGCCACTCGCTGCGGCTGTCGAGATAAGCCGTCACTTGCTGCGCCGCCGTCACCGCCAAGGGGTGGGGCACATAGTGAAACGGGTTGGTAAATGCCCCAGGCAGTTCCACCCCGGCAACCTCCTCCTCACAAAACCAGTGCAAAATCCCATTCATATCCAATCAGAAAATTAGAAATGTACAAATTAAAAACTACTCACGCAGAATAATCAACGAGCGGACAATAAAGAACATCATATTATGTCCGAACATTGAGGCAAAATATTACCGCGGTAATTTTTACCGCGGTGACAAAGTTAGCGAATTTCCTCCGTGTTTCCTAATTTTCCCCACAAAATTACCAAAATCCAGGTGTAATTGAAAATTATAGAGTAATTGCACTGATTCAAAATAAGTCGGAATGAGTTCCTGTGTCAATCAGTAGTAGGATTAATTCAGAATCGTCTTGCGTCCAAACCAATAACCAGTCAGGCTCTAAATGACATTCCCAAGCTCCTGCGTAATCACCGATAAGTTTATGGGGCTTATATTTTTGTGGTAAATTACCCTCAGAAGCCAATATGTTTACTGCGACCTTGAATTTTTCAATGTCAAGACCGCGTTTGATACATTTTTTAAGCGATTTTTCAAAACGCTTAGTAGTGCTGATTTTGTATTTCATATTCCAAGGGATTGAAACATGTGTTCAACACTGTCATAGTGATTTACTCTGCCTTGTTTTGCATCATCGAAAGCTTTGTCGAGTCCACATTTCTTCTTTTTTGATTGCGGCTTTACAATCGAAACACCTGGAATTGACTCAAGCACTTTACGAAGGCTTGGCAAGATAGACGTATCTTCAATGTTAATAGTAATCTGCGCCATAATCTTAAAGTTTTGATACACAAAGTTACGCAAAATTTGTGCAAATTAAAAGTAGCGTGTCAAATTTGTTGACTCAAGCACATGATTTTTTGGAGGGATTGGATTGCAGCCTCACTGGTAGGTGAAGCTGCTCTGATATTGAGGGATTGGATTGCTGCCTAATTGGTGGTGAAGCTGCCTTGATGGAGTGGGATTGGGTTGCTGCCTAATTGGTGAGCGGAGCGAGCAGTGCCTCGGAGAGGCACGATTATTGTTAGCCCCACACAGTCAGTGCCGGAGGTACTGGCTGTGTGGGGTAGACTGATTTATTGCATTACAATCCTCAAAAATCCGCGATTTATTGTATTGCAACATTACTGTCCACTAAAAAAATGGACGGGGTTAAAAATTAAATAAATTTGGTT
>CAMFSS010000040.1 GCA_945983195.1 uncultured Prevotellaceae bacterium
GCGTTAGGGAAGAATAGTCATTCATAATCACCAATTCGTGCGCATAGTCGAGCGTTTTTTTCGTGAAAATCCATTTTTCATCGTCGGTGGCGATGGGAAGATTGTCGCCTGGAGAATACCACATCACTGTGCCTTCGGCATTTCGGAGCGGAAAGATTTTGAGCAACTGTCCGGCATAGAGCATCTTGAAGATGTTGTATTTTTCGTCGGCATCGCGAAGCTCCTTAGTAGGATTGTCAAGTCGGTATCTGCCCGTTTCATCAAAAAAGTCGGAAAGCGAGGCTTGGTTGCCATCGATTCCGAGAGAGCGGCATGCATCATTTCCCTTGATCTTAATCATTTTCTCGCCACGCCACGAAGTGAAGTGGAAAATCCAGCCTGTGAAAACCTGTTCGGCCGAAAGACCTCGGTAGGATTTTTCGCCGGTTAGTTTCACTGTGAAGTCGTGCGCAAGAGTATGGAGAGGGCAGATGCGTCCATTGTAGAGCACCATAAGGTCGCAGAATCGGTTGGCTACATGGGCGGGCAGATGACGTGGCAATGGCGGTTGCTGTGAATGTGATGCGTAGCCGGAAATAGACGTAATGAGGCACAGAAATGCGCCGAGCATAGTGCGTAGGTGTCGTAAAGATATGGTCATGGCTTTGTGTTGTGGGGATTATTGAATTGGTGCAGCAGTGCGCGGAAAGTGCTTCGTCGCTCGAAAAAGAACAGAATCAGCGAGAACAGGAGCAGAGCATATCCGGTGTAGGTGATTGCAATGCCGTAGGGGTCGAAGAACACCGAAAGCTGCACTTTGTCGGCATCGGGCAGATAGCTGTGAATGTAGAAGCGATAGTGCCGGTAGCTGAAAACGTGGTTCATTGCGAGTGAGCCGTGTGTCACTGCGGTGTGAGGGTGTGCATCATTGGAAGCTGCAAGAGTATTGTCGGTTACGCACAATTTGCAGCGATAGTCCATAGGAGAGTCGGTTCCAGGATAGTTTACTACCTCGAAGTGCGACAATTGCACAGCAAACGGCAAAATGAAGCTGTCGCCCGAATTGAGGGTGAGGGTATCGGTGAGGCACTCTTTCCAGACAGTAATCGACCCTTGCCTACTTGTGAGCCACGTAACAACCCCGCCCACCACCATCACCGCAAAGGCGATGTGAATGAGCAGGGTAGCAGGACGCTTGCACATTATGCGAAAGTGACCGTGATTGAGCAACATCAGATGGAATTGATGAATTTTACAATAGCATCGCGGTCGGACTTCGATAGCACGCGGAATTTCTCGACTGATTGACGGGCATCGCTTTGGGCATCGCCGTGCCACATGATTGACTCAATGACGGTGCGTGCACGGCAGTCGTGCAGACGGTCGACACCGCCGTTAATCAGTTCGCTCAGTCCGCGTCCCCACAGAGGAGTAGTTCGGCACCAGCCTGTGCGTATGTCGTTCTTCATATTGAGCTTATGCTGCACCATGTCGGTGTAGGGCCAAATCTTTTGGTGCGGATAGCGAGGCAGGCGGGCATCGGCATCGCTAAACAGTCCGTTGGGGTCGGTGAAGCGATCCTCGCCCGTAGTCCATGACGGACGGTGGCAGTAGGCGCAGCCGATTTCGGTGAAAAGCTGCTTGCCGCGCTGCACATCGGCATCGTCGAGGTCGCGTGCGGCAGGAACGGCAAGACCGCGGTGCCACACCATGAAATTGATGTAGTCGTCATCGCTCATTTCCACATCGAGGTCGCGCGACATAAGATAGTCGTAGATGTCGGCTTCGACACCACGGTCGGTTTTGCGCTCGGGGAAATAATTGTAGAATTCAGCCTGCACTTCGGGGTCTTTTGAGGCTGTGAGTGCGTAGGTGGCGGTCATGTAGTGGTAACGGCGGTCGCTTCGGGTAACATTGGTAATGTTCCAGATAGCATTTGCACCGGCAGCATCTTGCAGCGGGCCACGCGAAAGTGCATAGGTGAAACGCAGCGGGTGGCTTGTCTTGCCATAGGTCTTCACCCAGTTGCCATTGGCGAAAATTGCAGGGTTGAGCTTCACTCCGGCAGCTTCTTCGGCGGCATAGGGTGCCTTCAGGTCATCATCGTCGATAGCGTCGTGCAGTCCGGTTCCGTAGATGCCGATGGTCGATTCAAGGCGCACTTTCACATTTGCGTGAGGCACCTCGGAGGTTACGCCATTCAGTGTCACTTCAAGAGGCACATAATAAGCATCTTTAGGGATTGAAACTTCGGGATAGATTAGGCTGTAGGTTTCGCCATCGGGGAAGCGGTTACCCCACTCGTCGGTGTAGTCCTTCCAGTCGATTTTGATTTTTGTTTCATCTACAGGCGCTTTGAAAGGAGCTACTGCGAGAGTCTGCGGCATACCGGTGAGCGAGCTTAGATAGTTGTCGTTTTCATCGGTGATGACAAGAAGATAGCCATTGCCCATAGTGTTGGCTCGATATTCGGTTTGTCGCTTGCCGTGTCCGTAGTTAGGGTGGCAATAAAGACAACCGCGACGTACCATGAGAGGTCCGAGTCCGCTGAATGCACCAGTGGAATTTTCATTGAAATCGCGCTCAAATTGCTGCTCGCCATGCTTGAATGCCTGTGTCAGTCCGGCATTTTCGATTGCAGGAGTAGGCTGCTCGTAGGCGTAGGTAGTTTCGTTGAACACAGTTCCGAGTTTGCCGCCAGCATACCATTCCTCCGAAAGTTCGGTAGTCACATCGGGTGATTCAGTACCCGTATTGCTGTCGCTGCACGCTGCGAGAGCAGTGGCGCATAATGCTAAAAAAATGTATTTGCAGTTCATTGTGATTGTTCGTTGTTTTTTAATCGGCAATGCCTGCATACACTTTGTAGCTACTGCAAGCATTGCCGGGCTAAAAGAGATTATGATTTATTTGTACAGTGTCTTTTGGGCGGCAGTCAGAGCCTCGCTTAGAGCCTCGCAGGCATTCATTGCGGCACTCACTTCAGCAGCCTTGTAATTTTTCACAAACGGGCGTGGCATGGCATTGATGGCAGCCACACATGCGTCGATTGCCTTGATAACAGCCTCATCGGCAGCAGGGTCGACTGAGCGGATATATGCACTTACCGAATTGGCGTGAGCCGATGAAGCGCGGAAACCTCCGAAATATGCGTAGCGCACGCTTTCGATATTGTCGATAAAGTCTTGAATGGAATTATAGGCGTGAGGCGACTCGATATAGCTCTCGTCCTCGCCGGTGTGCGGTTTGCCTATTTTTGAGTTGCCAACTTCGTCGACTATATCCTTGCAGCCTTCGATAATCTGGTCGGTACCAAGAGTGATTGATTTCCAAGTGCTTCCAGCCCGCACACCAATGCCCAGCTCTGCCCCGACGTTGGGATCCGGCTCCATTTCTGCATCTTCGATTATCGTGCGTTTTGCGGCAGTTACATTGTCGATTCCAGCCCAAGCGGCTTCCAGTCGGCAGCAGCTCAGTGCAAGGTCTTTAGCAACAGCAACGGCATAACGCAATTCGTCGGTTGAAATGTTGGTGGCAGGGCGGTTGGAGCCATTGCGGAATATTATATATTCAATTGCGTGATAGCCAACCAGACCGTAATTGAGGTTACCTACAACATTTTCAATATCGTCCATCATGTCCTTGCTGTTGAGCAGGCGGTTTAGGGCTGTGACGTCGAGCGGCCAAGTGTCGATGTGTGGGTCGATGTAGTATTTCGAAGCTGCACCGAAAAGGAATGCTTCGCTCCACTCCCAATACTGGCGCGACTCTTTCCACAAAGTGCAAGCTTCGGCCACGCGAGCATCAGTAGGGTAGTTGCGCAACTGCTCCATAGCATTTTGCAGTGCGATTGACTTGTCGGCAAGGCTGCTGTAGACAGGAACAACCGTAGCGTCTACAAAGCGTTCATTTACAGCCTGGAGAGCAGACTCCTTTTCGCTCAATGGAGAATTTGGCTCATCGCCATTGTCGCTGCACGAAGCTGTGATGAGTGCTGCCACGCAAAGCAGAGGTAGCTTGAAAAAAGGATAGAATTTCATAGATAAAACGAGTTTTTATTGTTAATTGATAAAAATATTATTGGTTTCAATCATAGCTTAATGAAGGAAATAGCCGGCATAGACGATTCCAATGGAGATTGACGGCTCATTGTTGTAGGGCTGCTGATAGAACCGCTTTGAGAATTCGGCTTTTATTGCAATTTCACGCAGCGGATAATAGTTTACACCCACGGCTATACGGTGCTTGCCGCACCAGTTGTAGTCCATAATGCCCTGTGCAACTTTAGCCATGGAGTCATAGTATTCGTAGTGCCCGAATACCCAGAATTGCTGTCCTGACAGCTTGGGGCTGTGAAGCGCTGAGAATACATCGTAGCCGGCTTCAACGCCTGCTGCTACGGCATCGGAGCCTACGGCAGTTTTGGGAGAAGGTGATGCCGTCGACATACTGCCTCGGTTGAACTCAGTGATTTCACGCGAGTCGTTGAGATGAGCCCAGTCGAAGTTGCCTCGGGCAATAACGTGTCGGTTTTTGTACATAAAATCGAATGAGCCAATCATCACTTCGCCATGGCACCGGCTGTATTTGCTGTTTTTCGTGAGCGAGTTGCTGAAGCTTCTGCCATAATATCCGCTGACGCTAAGACGCAAATTGCGAATGGAGTAGTTGTCGATGCGCAAAGCTCCGGCATAGGCATTGGCAATCTTGAATTCGTAGGGGCTACCGGCACCGTCGTGAATAAAACCTTCAGAGCCGAAACGGTCGGAGTCAAGACCAGGCAAAAACATCACTTCATAACGCCATTTTGAGGTGCGCCCCCACAGGCTGATACCCGTTTCGTGCCAAGTGCATGGAAAAATGGTGTTTTCGCCTTCAGGACGGTAGACGGTGAAATATTCAGTGGGAAGATGGTGCTGGTTGGTCATTCCCACCGGCACAATAATGTGTCCCATGCGGAGATTCAAGGCGCGGTTGAAGCTCTTCTGAATCCAGAATTGCTCAAGAGCCACTTCGCCGCCACGCTCGATTTCGCTCTCGTACTCGCCGGTCTCTTCGGCTTCCATTTCTACGGCACTTTCAGTGCCTCCGTGCTCGAATTCAATTTCAGAACCCATTGTCCAGCCGCAACCGAAGTCATAGCCAATCATCAGAACTACATGTGGAATGTCGAAACGGCCATGACTCGGGTCGTTGGAATGCTGTTCGGGTCGTGTGTAGCGTTGCCAGGCATCGCTGTAGAAGTTGCGTGTCATTACAGCCTCGCCATAGCCGCCCAAAGTGAGGCGTGATGCAATAGAGGGCTTTGCTGTGTGTTGCGAGGTCGCAGAAGTAGCGGTTGAGTCGGTTGCTTGCAGCACATTGCTGCTTGCAGCCATTCGGGGAACGGCAAATGATGCTGAGACAAGCAGCATCGGAAGAATGGGGTGAAAGGTTTTCATAACGTCGAAGTATTGTGCTTCTTGAAAAAGTAAATTTATGTGTTAAAAATTCACACTGCAAAATTACTTTTCAGAGAAAGCCTGCACAATACTCAGATGTTGTGAAAATGTGCTTACAGCCATCACCACGAGAGGGTATTTTATAGGCAACCGAGCAATTTTTGATGCTTCGTTGCCGTGTCGTGTGGTGTCAATGTAGCTTTGAGCGCAGATAGTGGCCTGTGATGCTTGCATCGCATGCTGCAACCTCTTCGGGAGTACCGCAGGTAACCACTTCACCGCCGGCATCACCGCCGTCGGGGCCCATGTCGATGATGTAGTCGGCACATTTTATCACGTCCATGTTGTGCTCAATGATGATGATGCTGTGCCCATTGTCGATAAGCTGGTTGAATGACTTCATCAGGGTGTTTATGTCGTGGAAATGAAGTCCGGTGGTTGGCTCATCGAAAATGAACAGAGTGGGAGAGTGCTTCTCGCCGGTAAGATAGTAGGCGAGCTTTACGCGCTGGTTCTCCCCACCCGACAGTGTCGATGACGACTGCCCGAGCTTGATGTAGCCCAGTCCGACATCTTGAAGCGGCTTGAGCCGGCTCACAATTTTAGTTTCAATAGAGCCTTTTTCTTCAGAGAAAAACTCGATAGCCTGATTCACCGTCATGTCGAGAACGTCGCTGATGTTTTTCCCTCGATAGAGCACTCCGAGGGCGTTTTTGCCGTAACGCCTTCCGTGGCAGCTTTCGCATGGCAGGGTGATAACCGCCATAAACTGCATCTCGATAGTGATTGTGCCCTCGCCCTTGCACTCTTCGCATCGTCCGCCAGGTGAATTGAATGAGAAGAAGCCGGGGGTGTAGTCCATCTGTACAGATAGCTGCTGCTCGGAGTAGAGGCGGCGAATCTCATCGAAAGCCTTGAGATAAGTGGCAGGATTGCTGCGCGTGGACTTGCCTATCGGCGACTGGTCGACAAATTCCACTTTACTTATAGAGTCGATATCGCCGCGCATAAGACGGTGCACTCCCGGAGCGTCGGCACTCTCGCCAAAGTGGCGCATAAGTGCGCGGTAAAGAGTGTCCTTCACCAAAGTTGATTTTCCGGAGCCGCTCACACCGGTGACTACCGTGAGTATGCCAAGTGGGAAGCGGGCTGTGACCTGCTTCAGATTGTTGGCGGCTGCACCTACTATTTCGATGTAGTTGGTCCACTTGCGGCGGAAAGGCGGTAGTGGAATTTCGCGCTCGCCATTGAGATATTGCAGTGTGTAGCTCGATGTGGCTTTGGCAAGACTGGCAACATCGCCTTGATAGATTACCTCGCCGCCATGCCGTCCGGCTTCGGGACCGATGTCGATAAGATAGTCAGCCTGGCGCATTATGTCCTCATCGTGTTCCACCACAATCACCGTGTTGCCGAGGTCGCGAAGTGATTTCAGTACGCCGATTAGCCTGGAAGTGTCGCGAGAGTGCAAGCCGATGCTGGGTTCGTCGAGAATGTACATCGAGCCAACAAGGCTGCTGCCGAGCGAAGTGGCAAGGTTAATGCGTTGGCTTTCACCGCCCGAGAGTGTTGAAGACAGGCGGTCGAGGGTGAGATAGCCAAGACCAACCTCGTTCATGAAGTTGAGGCGGCTGCGAATCTCCACAAGGAGTCGCTTTGCCACCTTTGTATCGGTTTCGGTGAGCTGAAGATTATTGAACCACTCCGTGAGGCTCTTTATGGGCATTTTCACTATGTCGGTGATTGAGCAGCCATTGATTTTCACAAACGATGCTTCGCGCTTCAGCCTTGAGCCGTGGCATTCGGGACACACCGTCTTTCCGCGGTAACGGGCGAGCAACACGCGATACTGAATGTTGTAGGCTTTGCTTTCAATGTACTTGAAGAAACCGTCGATTCCCGGGAATTGCTTGTTTCCGTGCCACAGCAAGTCCTTTTGTGCTTCGGTGAGCTGGAAATAGGGCTTGTGAATGGGGAAATCGTAGGTGGCAGCCACATGTATAAACTCACGTTTCCATTCACCCATTTTTTCGCCACGCCAGCAATAGACGGCACCGTCGTAGACCGACAACGACTTGTCGGGAACAACAAGACTCTCGTCAATGCCGATTACCTTGCCGAAACCTTCACAGCAAGGGCAGGCTCCAATGGGGTTGTTGAAGTTGAACATAAGGTCGGTAGGCTCCTTGAATTCTATTCCGTCGGCTTCGAAACGCTTGGAGAAGTGCAGCTCGTCGATTCCGTCGGGAGTCCACAGCTTTAGCAAACACTCATCGTGACCCTCGAAGAAAGCTGTTTCCACGGAGTCGAAAATGCGGCCGTCGTCATCAGTGCTGTCGCTCACGGCGAGGCGGTCGACAAGGAGATTGTAGGTGGCAGAACAGGCATCGGCATTGCCGATTACGTCGGCAATCTGCAAGAATGAACCGTCGCGTTCCAGGCGCGAGTAGCCTTCCTTGGCAAGCACTTCAAGGTGCTGGCTAAGTGAACGTCCATCGGGAACTACGATTGGTGTGAGAATGGCAAGGCGGGTGCCGGCAGGGTAGGAGTGAATGGCGGCGATAACATCTTCGGGAGTGTGACGCTTCACCACTTCGCCCGACACCGGGGATATGGTCTTACCGATGCGTGCAAACAGCATACGCAAGTAGTCGTAGATCTCGGTTGATGTGCCTACGGTGCTTCGCGAATTGCGCGTGTTCACTTTCTGCTCAATCGCTATGGCAGGCGGCAAGCCCTTGATGAAGTCACATTCGGGTTTCGCCATTTTTCCGAGAAACTGGCGCGCGTATGATGAAAGGCTCTCCACATATCTGCGCTGACCTTCGGCATAGAGTGTGTCGAAAGCCAGTGATGACTTGCCCGAACCCGAAAGTCCGGTAATAACCACAAACTTGTTTCGGGGAATGCTCACGTCGATGTTTTTGAGGTTGTTGACGCGCACACCCTTTGCTATAATCTCGTTTTCAGCCATAACATTGCTTGCATTGTTTCAAACTGCAAAGATAGTGCAATTTGCCGAGAAATCATAGCAATGACAGCCTATGAAGTGACTAAATTATGCCCAGGCATCGAAGCGACCGTCGTCATCGGGAGGTTCGGGGGTATCGTCGTCGATGATGAAATCGTCGGAATCGAAGACGGGGCAGTAGTATTGCTCTATTTCGGCGGCATATTCGGTGAGACGGCCGTGGGTGTATGCCATTACGGTTTCGGCAAGGAGCTTCTTCGAGCCGAGGCGAGCGCCATTGAGCGCGAGATTGTCACTGAACGACAGCTCTACGTCGATGTAGTGGTCGTGCACCATGGCAAACATCTTTTCATAGGCTTGCTGATTATCCCAAAGGGCAGCCTTTGCATACCAAGAAAAAGCAGTATTGTCGTTTTCCTCTTGATTTATATCGCCATAGAAGAAAATGTCGCCAAGCATGAGTGCGCCGCATGCATCGCCCCAAGAATAGGCTTTCTTAAACATACTGACGATTCCGGCGGCAAGCTCATCAGAGCGCTGCTCATCGCTTAGATTGGAAAACTCATCATATTCAATGGCGGCAAGCATGGTAAGGCAGTCGGAGCAGTGGTGGCGGATTCCTTCGTTGAGGGCTTCCTTGAGTGAATCGGGGTCGATGACTTTGTTGTCGTCATCGAGCCGGTATTTTGGCAGAGCAAGGTCGTACCACGCATCGACTACACCCATTCGTGCAGCATGGGCAAAATAGTGACTTGCTTCATCGCTCTTGCCGAGGTCGTTCAAAGCCAAGGCGCAATAGAATAGCCAGATACCCGATGGAGTGCCCGACTTGGCATCGCGGTCGCGAAGTAATCGTGCTATTTCAAGAGCGAGTTGCGGCTGGGGCTCGCTGCCATGATGCCCGAAGAGCAGATGCTTCAGTTGGATAACGGCAGCAAAGTCGCTTTTATGTTCAAATGCTTCGAGAAGAAGCTGTTGAGCCTTTGATCGGTCGACCATACCCATATCTCCACAGTCCCATGCCTGGGCAATGGCTGCGGTGGCATCACTGAGCCCTTGCTCTTGTGCCATCTGGAAATACTTCAGTGATATTGTGCCTGAATTTTCTTCCACCTCCTTGAGAACGTGATAGCGTCCGTAGGCAAACTGTGCATAGCGGTTGCCGGCATCGGCAGCCTGCTTAATCATTGCAATTGAGTCGTCGGACACCATAAACACGGTGCTGCGCAGATAGAACACACGGAGGAAGTATTTTGCCACTTTCTCCGACATTACAGGCGAAAACGTCAAGGCATCGTGAATCAGTTCATCGAATTTGGTATTTTCAAATAATTTTTCGTAGCGAGGCTCGTCGAGACAAAGGTGGAAGCTGTGACATTCATTGCCACACATGTAGCTGTGCGATCGGTCGATGCCAAGCGTGAACACGTGGCCTCGGCGGTCGCAGAAAAGCAGATGATCGTCGTCGTAGACGGTGACGTAGGCACTGCCATTGAACGAATAGCTGCCGTCGGGCGTAGCATCGGCGATATGGCTGGTGTAGGCATTGCGGAAGTCGGTTTCGGGATTGCCATAATGATTGCAATCATACTGCGTCATAGCCCATTTCCATGGAGCTTTTTGCAATGCGTCGGAGGCAACGGGGCTGATGAAACGGTCGTTTTCCCACACGCCGTCCGACTCCTTCTTCCATGCTTCGTGGTGCACAGTGCGGTTCTCATAGTGTCCCACACGGTCGGTGTGAATCACACGACCGCAACTGTCGAATTCGGCAGTTGCCATCACTTCCTCGTAGGTGCCGTTGACCCATACAGGCTCAACTGCCGACCATTGCTCATGCACGAGCAGAAAACCGCGACCGTTGCGCTTTCCGTCGAGAAATTCACCAACATAGAAGTGGCTGTAATTTTCACATGTGATAATGCCCAGTCCTTCGGGGAGATTAGTTACTTCATTGGTCGCTCCTTGGTAGCGTCTGCCGTCGGGCAGCTCAAGCCATTTGTCGAGTTGTAGATTCATAATTGTGGTGGAATTGGTGTTTTACAAAGATAATTAGTATTTTTGAATATTCATTGCATTTCACAAAAGAAATAACCGGATATTGCAAAAGAATGCAAGCCATTGCAATATCCGGGCGAATCAATTAAAATGCACTCGTATAGAATGAACAGTAAATCAACGTGATAGTAGGAAGACTATTTGCCTTCTTCTTCGTCGAATGCCTCATCAGCCATAGCTGTGTAGCGAGCCTGACGCTCCGATGCGTCCATTGTGGGCATTTCACCGTCGGCTTCGGCAACCTTCATGTTGGCAAGTCGGCTGAAGAAGTTAAAGCGAGTGCTTGAATCCTTCTGCATGGTGTGGCGAGTGCCGCTTTCAGAAAATTCGAAGTTGCGAGCGTTGCGAATGGAGAGTGTCATTGCCACCTCAATGGAGTCCTGGTTGGCACCCATGTAGGTGAAAGTCCAGCCTTCGCCGCGCAGCTCCTGCACAAGAGCCTTAATGCTTGAGCCGGTGTATTCGTGCGAGGCATTCTCGTAGCCGTCGGTGATAATTGTCACCACCACAACAGCATCTTCGAGGGTCTTGACGTGCTTGCGCATAGCAGTGAGTGCGAATCCCATAGCATCGTAGAGCGGAGTGCGGCAACACGGCTCGAAATCTTCCAATTTCAGCGAATGGGCTTGCTCTACGGGCGTCTGGTCGAGTCCGTACCGGGTTGCGCAGGTACAGAAAGTCTCGAGCGAG
>CAMFSS010000041.1 GCA_945983195.1 uncultured Prevotellaceae bacterium
CTCCTCCACTTCCAGCCACCCCAGACGACCGCCGCGCGCGCGACCGCCGCGCTGCTTGAGCACTACGGGGACATACTATTCATGAACGGGCAGCCGGAGAAGGCAGTAGAGTGCTGGGAAAAGGCACAGAAGCTCAATCCCGATTCAGAACTGCTCAATCGCAAGGTGAAGAACAAGACCTACTTCTATAAGTGAAATTCAGCACAGTGGCTGAATTTTTACAGGTCGGAGAGTATTTTTTATCGAAAAAGAGAATTACAGAATATGAAGAAAGGATTAACAGCGATTTTAGCCGCTATTGCGGTCATGGCAGTCATGCTGGGCAGTTGCGGCACACAGAAGAAAGCCACAGGAGGCACATCGGGAGGCGCAAGCCTTGAAGCACTTACCCAAAGATTTGAGAATACAGTGGCAACCTATACCGACTGGACAACTTTGTCGACATCGGGAACGGTAACGCTCGGCGGCAAGAACCCGTTTTCGTCGGCAATGCAGATAACGATGGTGCGCGGCAAGAGCGTGAACGTGTCAATCCGACCTCTGCTCGGCATAGAGATGGGGCGCATCTACATCACAGGCGACTCAGTGGTGGTGGTGAACAAGGTGGAGAAATACTACATTGCCGAGAGCCTGAAATTGATAACGTCGGGCGTGCCAATGGACATAACCGATATGCAGAACCTGCTTTTGGCACGAATGTTTGAGCTTGGAAACGGAACGATAACCGCCAAGCCACGGACTCTGAAGTCAATAGCAGAGGGAACAGCCGGCCGCATGAATGTGACACTCCAGCCCAAGGGTATGGACTTTGCATATACATTCTCGGTTGACGGTGAAGATGCCGTGAAAGCCCTTTCGCTTGAGGCAGGGGGCAAGACCGTGCCGCTGAGTGTGATTTACGGCGACCACACAGCAACCCCATACGGCAAAGTGGCAGGCAGCGTGCGCCTCATGTCGCAAATAGGCGGTCAGGACATGTCGCTTGAGTTCAAGCTCGACAATGAAGCGATAATATGGAACAGGCAGGTGAGCGACCGCTCGCCCATCAACAGCCGCTACCGCCGTGTTGAAGGTGAGGCACTGCTGAAGGGAATGTTCAAGTGATTGACCGGCTCGTAAGGCCTGACAACCCATATAAAAATTGGCTGATAGGGAAGAACTTCTGAAACTTAGAGATTTTGAGAACAATAGGCGGCATATTATTGGCGGTGATGATGCTCTGCACAGTTGGGGCAGCCCTTGGCGTGTGCCGCAATGATGACATGGGCAAGGTGAAGCGCGAACAGAACGATGTGCGCCGTCAGGTGGAGAAGACTTCGGGGCAGCTCGATGCCAACCGCCGGCAGGCAGAAGCGACACTGCGTGAACTGAACACCATTGATGCCGACATGGAGCGGAGCAGCCGCGACATAGAGCGCATAGAGCGAAATGTGGAAGCTTGCGATGCACGTATTGCCCAGATAACCGACACAATGGCTATGACGGAGGCCCGGCTTGCCCGACTCCGCGACAACTATGCTTCGGCAGTGCGGAAGATGCAGAAGAACATCTCGGGCGATGACAGGCTGACATTTATACTCTCGTCATCGTCGCTGCATGAGGCATGGAGGCGAATGCGCTATCTGAAGCAGTTCTCGAAGTGGCGCGACCGTCAGGCAGAGGAGATACACGGCGAAATCATTGCTCTGGAGCGACGCAAGAAGGATGTGGAGAAGATCCGAAATGAGCAGCAGACTCGCAACCGAGCCTTGCAGCACGCCTATGCCGGACTCAAGCAGCAACGCGACCGCCAGAAAGACGTGGTGGCGCGGCTGAAGGGCGAGGAGAAGCACCTGAAAGATGTGCTTGCCGAACAGAACAGCCGAGCCCAGGCTCTCGATCGCGAACTCGACCGCCTGATACGCCTTGAGGAGGAGCGTGCAGCCGAGGCAGCGTGCAAGGAGCGCGAGCGGAAGCTCGCCGAGGAGCGACGCAAGGCTGAGGAGCAGGCAAGGCTTGAAGCCGAGCAGGAGGCTCGGGTGAAAGCCGAAAAGGATAAAGCAGCCAAAGAAAAGGCAGCCAAAGAAAAGGCAGCGAAGGGAAAAGCTTCGAAACCGAGCCAAAAGAATGCAGTAAAGAATAAAAAGGGTGCATCGCAGCAGGAGAAGAAGCCGAAGGTGGAAACTCCAAAGCCCGACCTTGCACTGAAACCCAGTGTGCCGGTGGGTGTTGACGACAAGACTGCCCGTACCATCAACTTTGAGAACAGTAAGGGAAAATTGCCATATCCGGTAAGCGGAAACTGCCGCGTGGTGCGCACATTCGGACGACAGCGACACCCGGAGCTGCGCCATGTGATGACCGACAACGGCGGCATCGACATAGAGGCAGCGCAGGGAGCAGAGGCAAGGGCAGTGGCGGCAGGACAAGTGTCGGCAGTGTTCAGCCAGCCAGGCTACGGCATGGTGGTGATGGTGCGTCACGGTCACTATCTGACCATATATGTGGGGCTTGAGTCGCTTGCAGTGAGCAACGGTGCCACGGTGAAGGCAGGGCAGACGCTCGGAACGGTGGCGAATGACAGCGACGGCAGCGGAAAAGCCCTGCTGCACTTCGAGATAAGGCGTGAAAAGACGAAGCTGAATCCGCTCGACTGGCTACGCTGACACTCGAATAAAACTGAATTAAAAAAATGGAATTTAAGCTACAAGGAACGATATGAAGATAAAATTAGGCATATACTCACCTACGCAGCACTCGGAGTGGAACCACTTCGTGTATGGTGCCAAGAATTCCACATTCATGCACTTGCGTGAATATATGGACTATCACAGCCAGCGATTCAGCGACTGCTCGATAGTTGCATATCAGGACAACAAGATAATAGGCGTGATGCCCGCCAACCGCGTGGGCGACACACTCTATTCGCATCAAGGGCTGACCTATGCCGGATGGCTGGTGCCCACCAAGCACTTCGATGTGGTGAATATGCTTGCCATTTGGGACGCAATGGCTGAATTCTTGCCCACAATAGGAATAAAGCGGCTCGTTTATAAGCCAAGCCCTCATATTTATCATTCTTATCCTGCCGAGGAGGATTTATATGCCATTTTCCGCCACAATGGTGTGATTACGGCTTCAAACATTTCGTCGGCTATTCCTGTGGCTGATGCAATCCGCTTCAACGAAAATTCGCGTCGACAGGTACGCCTTGCGCAGAATGAGGGTGTCACGGTGGAGGAAACATCGGATTATGAAGCGTACTGGAACGTGCTAACCGAGCTGCTTGACGAGCGCTATGGAGTGAAGCCTGTGCACACGCTTGCCGAAATCAACCTGCTGCACTCGCTCTTTCCCATCAACATACGCCTTTTCACTGCTTGCCTTGGTGGTGAGGTGCTTGGCGGTGTGCTGATTTATCACACCGGACATGTGGCGCATGCTCAGTATATTGCAGCTTCGAAGCGCGGCAAGAAGATGAAGGTGCTGCCCATGATTTTCGACCATCTTATCAATAATGAGTTCAGTCAGACTCGCTATTTCGACTTTGGAATATCCAACGAGCAAGGTGGTCGGGTGCTCAATGAGGGGCTTGCGATGCAGAAGTCAGGTATGGGAGGGCGCGGAATCGTGTATAACACCTATACGATTGAGTTCTGATAAAAGAGGAGTAGTCGAAATTTAATTGATTTTGAGAATATGCCGGGAAAGAGCAACGCCATATCACGAGGAATATTCAAGGCGATGGGGATCTTCGGGGGCACACAGATGCTCACGGTGATTTGCTCCATCGTGCGCAACAAGCTGGTGTCGATATGGCTCGGCTCGACAGGAATGGGTCTGTTTGGACTCTACAACTCGGCAATCGACATGCTCAACGAGCTATTCAACATGGGGCTACGCACAAGCTGTGTGCGCGACATATCGCAGGCGGTGACTACAGGCGACGAGAGCCGCATAGCGCGTGTGGTGCTCATAGTGAGGCGATGGTCGTGGCTCTTGGGTGCAGTGGGCGCACTGTTCACGTTTCTGGTGTCGCCGCTGCTGAGCCGGTTCACCTTTGGCGACTATAGTCATGCATGGGGCTATGGAGTTCTGTCGGTGTCGGTGTTCTTCTTCTCTGTGCTAAGCAGCGAGCAGGCAGTGCTACAAGGCGTGCAACGGCTGAAGTCGCTTGCAAAAGCGGCAGTGTGGGGCAATGCCATAGGGCTTGCGCTGTCGATACCGATGTACTACTACTGGAGGATTGACAGTGTGGTGCCCTCAATATTGGTGTATGCCCTTGCGAATGTGGTGTGCATACTGCTCATGCGCAACCGCGACTACGACGGCAAGGCGAAGGGACTGACGGTGCGCGACACGGTGAAGGGTGGAGCGGAATTCCTGAAATTCGGCTTCTGCATCACGCTGAGCACCTTCTCGATGCTGCTTGTGTCGTACATTTTCATGGCATACCTCAACCATCACTCCGATATGGCTACTGTGGGGCACTACCAGGCAGGATATGCGCTGATTATACGCTACTCGGCAATGTTTTTCACGGCAATAGGCGTGGAATACTATCCGCGCCTGTCGGGGGTGGCGCATAGCAGGCAGCGCATCGACGTATTTGTGACGCAGGAGGCCGCCATATCGTTGCAGATACTCGTTCCGGTGATAATAGTGTTCCTGCTGTGCCGCAACCTTGTGGTCGACATACTCTATTCGCCCGACTTCTATGCCATGATACCCTACATATCGTGGTGCATGGTGGGACTAACGTTCAAGGGTGTGTCGTGGTGCATAGCATACGTGATACTCGCCAAGGGGGAGAGCAAGGTGTTTCTTGCCACCGAACTGACCAGTTCGGCACTGTGCCTGGTGTTCAACATCAGCTTCTTCGAGCTGTGGGGGCTGACAGGGCTTGGAGTGTCGTATGTGGTGTGGTATGCGTCGTATCTGCTGATAGTGTCGGTGGTGTATATGAAGAAATTCGGCATCAAGCTTCGGGCCAAGCTGTTGCTGCACACAGCCTACGCCTTTGCCGTAACGCTTGCCGCACTGTGGGCTGTGGAGAGCGGAAACATCACTTTTGCAGTGGTGCTTGCTTTGGCTACGGCATGTGGCAGTATTGTTAAGATTCGTAAAAGCGTTGGAAAATCAAAATAAAAGGCCTACCTTTGCCACGGATAAACATAATGAATTATTATGAAGGGGTCTCGACAACACAGTGTGGAGATTCTTTTGTTTTTTACTAATTTAATAAACTTGTATTTTACCATGGCAATCAGCTACATGACAAAAGAAGGGTATAAGAAGAAAATGGAGGAAATCGCTTACCTGGAGAATGTTAAGCGTCCTGAAATCTCTCGAGCTATTGCGGAAGCCCGCGATAAGGGTGACCTTTCTGAGAATGCGGAATATGATGCGGCAAAGGAGGCACAAGGCATGCTTGAGATGAAGATATCGCAGCTCAAGGATCTTGTGGCAAGCGCACGTATCATCGACGAAAGCAAGCTCAATACCGATGAGGTGCAACTTCTGAATACCGTGACCATCAAGAACCACAACAATGGCGCAACTATGAAGTACACTATCGTGACCGAGAGCGAGGCAAATCTGCGCGAGGGCAAGCTCTCATGCAAGACACCGATCGCAGTGGGCCTTATGGGCCACAAAGTGGGCGATGTGGTGGAGGTGAAGGCTCCTGCCGGCGTGATGAAATTTGAGATTCTGAAGATTGAGATTTAAGAGCTACGGGTGAATGGCTGCGGTTTGCCCAAGTCATTGATCAATAGGAACAAACAAACTTAAAGACAACGATATGGCATCAATATTCAGTAGAATTGTGGCAGGGGAGATACCGTGCTACAAGGTGGCTGAAGATGAGAAATACTTTGCATTTCTCGACATCAGCCCGGTGGCCAAGGGCCACACACTTGTGATTCCGAAGCATGAGGTTGACTATATTTTCGACCTCGACGATGAGGAGTATGCAGGATTGACGGCATTTGCCAAGAAGGTGGCAACAGCAATGCGCAAGGTCATGCCGTGCAAGCGCATAGGTGGGGCAGTGCTGGGTCTTGAGGTGCCACACACCCCCATACATCTTGTGCCCATCACCAGGGAGAGCGACATGAACTTCTTCAAGGAGAAGCTGTCTCTGCCTGCTGATGAAATGGCTGAGATTGCCCGCAAGATTGCAGAGGCAGTGGAATACTAACCCAATTTCGGGACATGAACCGGAGAGTAACAACATGGGAAGCGATGTGCCTCAGAGCGGTGCATCGCTTCTTGTGATAAATGAATAGCGACCGATGGACATTGACGAGATATACTATGATGCAGTAGACTTGCTGAAGGCGATGATAGCAACAAAGTCGGTGAGCCGCGAGGAGAAGGAGGCTGCCGGTGTAGTGGAGGACGCGATGCGCGGCTTCGGGCTCGACGTGCGCCGCAGCGGAAACAACGTGTGGACACTGTCGCCGGGCTTTGCCCCTGCCAAGCCTACCATACTGCTCAACAGCCATATTGACACCGTGAAGCCAACCGAGGGCTGGACTCGCGACCCATTCACTCCCGAGGAGGACGATGAGGGGAGGCTCTATGGTCTTGGCAGCAATGATGCAGGTGCGTCGGTGGTGTCGCTGCTGGCGGCGTTCCGCTTCATCACAGCAAAAGAGCAGCCGTGCAACTACATTTTCCTTGCCTCATGCGAGGAGGAGGTGAGCGGACGCGGAGGAGTGGAGTCGGTGCTGCCGATGCTGCCACACATAGATGCAGCGATAGTGGGCGAGCCTACATCGCTACAGCCTGCTATTGCCGAGAAGGGGCTTATGGTGCTCGACGGAGCGGCTGAAGGCGTGTCGGGACATGCTGCACGCAATGAGGGCGAGAATGCCATCTACAAGGCCGTGGAAGCTATTGAGCGGTTGCGCAGGGTGGTGTTTGAGCGAGAATCGGAGCTGCTCGGACCGGTGAAGGTGAGTGTGACGCAGATAGGTGCCGGAACGCAGCACAATGTTGTGCCCGACCGCTGCACGATTGTGGTTGACGTGCGCACTACCGATGCCTACAGCAACGTGGAGACGCTTGCCATTCTTCGCGATGCCGTGGGAGAGCTTTGTACGCTCACTCCACGCTCGACAAGGCTGAATCCGTCGCACATAGGGCTGAACCACCCGCTTGTGGAGCGACTGGTGATGATGGGAAAGCAGCCATTTGGCTCGCCAACGCTCAGCGACCAGGCACTTATGCCTTTTCCATCGCTTAAACTTGGTCCCGGTGATTCGGCACGCTCGCATACAGCCGATGAATACATCGTGCTCGATGAAATAAGGGAGGCCATTCACACCTACGTCGGCCTGCTCGACGGGTGCAGGTTGTAATTACTTTGCGCCTTTTTGCCGGTAGGATTGAAAAATAAGGGCTATCAGCCCTTTTTTTGCTACTTTTTTTGTACTTTTGTGGAAAATTCAAATATCTGAAAACTTCATGACTGAATTGGCAACAAAAGGAGCACTCGTAACGAATCCGGTGCTGATATTCTTTATCGTGCTGGTGATAATCCTGCTTGCGCCCTTGTTGCTGAAAAAGCTAAAGATACCCCACATAGTGGGAATGATAGTTGCCGGCGTGGTGGTAGGACCGCACGGACTCAATCTGCTCGACCGTGACAGCAGTTTTGAGATTTTCGGGCAGGTGGGAGTGCTCTACCTCATGTTTCTTGCCGGACTTGAAATCGACATGTATCATTTGAAACGGAATGTGCGCAAGGGGCTCGGATTCGGACTCCTCACGTTCTTTGTGCCTATGATTGTGGGCATAGTGGCTGCGGTGCTTCTTCTCGGACTCAATCCGGTGACAGCCGCTCTGCTTGCGTCGATGTATGCGTCGCACACGCTGATAGCCTATCCTGTGATTACACGTCTGGGGATAACGAAAAGCCCTGCGGTGCTTGTGTCGATTGTCGGAACGATTATCGCCATACTCGGGTCGCTGCTTGTGCTTGCAATCACAGTGAGCATCACCCAGAGTGGTGAATACTCACTGCTCGACTTCGGGAAGCTGCTGCTTCGCTTGGGAATCTACTGCGGCGTGGTGCTCTACCTGTATCCTCGCCTCACGCGGTGGTTTTTCAAGAGCTACAGCGACAAGGTGACGCAATATGTGTATGTGCTTGCAATGGTATTCCTTGCATCATGGATGGCGCAGGTGATAGGACTTGAGGCAGTGCTTGGCGCATTCTTTGCCGGACTTGTGCTCAACCGCTACATACCCAACGTGTCGCCGCTGATGAGCCGAATAGAGTTTGTGGGCAATGCACTGTTCATACCCTACTTCCTGATTGGGGTGGGCATGATGATTAACGTGCGTGTGCTTGCCGACACTGCGACGCTGCTTGTGGCTGCACACATGCTTGTGGTGGCACTTGCAGGCAAGTGGCTTGCTGCGTGGATAGCGCAGAAGGCCTACGGCTTCACTCGCGATGACCGTGATGTGATGTTCGGACTGACTACAGCCCACACAGCGGTGGCACTTGCCGTGGTGATGATAGGCTACAATATGATTATGCCCGACGGCAGCCGCATGCTCAATGAGCAGATACTCAACGGCACGGTGGTTATGATTCTCGTGACTTGTGCGCTTGCTCCGATAGTGACTTCGGGCGCAGCGGCACGCGTGAAGATACGTATGATGGCAGAGGGCGCAGATGAAGACGACAATGCCAACCGTCGCAAGCCGATGCGCACGCTGATACCGGTGAGCAATCCGGTGACTGCTGCGAGCCTTGTCGATCTGGCTCTGATGATGAAGCGCAAGACTACCGACGAGTCGATTTTTGCACTGCATGTGCGCAACGACAACTCACCCAACTCAATAGCAATAGGGCAGAATGCGCTGAAACTTGCCGGGGAGACTGCGGCTGCGGTGAATGTGCAGATGAATACCATAGAACGCTATGACCTGAACACCGTGGCAGGAATAGTGAACACGGTGAACGAGCGCGACATCACCGATGTGGTGGTGGGTATGCACCAGAAGCTGACAGTGGTCGACAGCTATCTTGGCAGCAAGATAGAGCAGCTAATCAAGGACCTGAACAAGATGGTGATAATCACCCGATGCTACATACCAATCAACACAATAACGCGAATAGTGGTGGTGGCACCGCCAAAGGCGGAGTTTGAGACCGGGTTTGCCGGCTGGGTGATTCGTGTGGCGAGCATAGCGCGTCGCATAGGGTGCAGGATAATCTTTTTCGCCCACCCCGCTACCATACCCCTCATTCGCGGTGTGATACACCAGGAGAAGATTGAGGCACGCACCGAGTACCGCAATTTCGATGACTGGGGCGACTTTGCGCTGATTGCTAACCGTGTGCTCGACGATGACCTTTTCATAGTGATAAGTGCCCGCCGAACATCGCTCTCGTTCAATGGCGACATGGATTCAGTTCCGGGGCTGCTGGCAAAATACTTCGGGCACAACAATCTGCTTATAATCTATCCGGAGCAGTTTGGAGAGACACCGCAATTGGACTCGTTCAGCGACCCGCTGACGAGCGACCTGAATGCAGCACCAAGTGGCGCATTCCTGCGCGTGAAAGCATGGCTGAAGTGGCTTAATATGCACGTCAAGCTCCTGCTCCGCCACCGAAAAAAATAATCAAATCTAAATACAATTGAAATATGCCAACAATATTTGTAATTTTTGGATATAGATTCTATTTTTGGTCAAACGAACATAATCCTATTCACGTTCATATAGAAAAAGGGGATTGTGAGGCAAAATATCACATCGAACCGTTAGAACTAATAGAAAACTATGGGTTTAGGCCAAATGAGTTAAAAATGATAGAATCAATAATAGAAGAGAACACAGAGGTTATAAAAAATCATTGGAAAACATATTTCCAAACACAAAAATAATAATTATGAACAAAGGAAATATTGCAAAAATATGGATTACGGCAGATGCTGTGTGGATTAGGACCACTGATGGTAGGGAAGCCAGTGAATGCTTTAGTGACTATGTCCGTTTGCAGAAAGCAACAAACAAGCAGCGTGAAAATTATCGTGTGTCACATTTTGGAATTCATTGGCCTGATATTGATGAAGATTTATCCTTTGATGGGTTCTTTGTGAATCGTTAAATGCCACAGTGAAATGGTGTGAAGGGATTGTTACTGTTTTGTTATAAATCTGCTATGTTCTTGATGTATCTTTGCATAAGATAGGCTGCACTCGGCAAAACCGCTCAAGCGAGCTTGGCTGCTTTTGCTCTCGATTTGCACTATCTTTGCATAAACTAACAGACAGATATTCAAGACACAGATGAGAACAGGAACGAAAGAGAAGTTGCTTATGGTGGCAGTTGCCATTGTGGCAGGAATTGGAACTGCTATTGCTCAAGACGACACCGATGAGCGACTGAGTGTCCTTGAAGAGAAAGTGGAGCAGATGGCAAAGCGGAGCGAGCATTTATCGCATGACACTTGGCGTGACATTTGGAGTGCGTAACCCCTAATTCCCCACGGAGATACGAGTGAACTATGAGAACTACTGGTATCCGCAAGGTGGAGCCAAAGAGAGCGAGCAGGACAAGATAGTGTGTGAGCTGATGATAAAATTCTGAGGAGAGGAGCGGATATACTATCAAGTCTGCTCGCAATGACTTTCTGCGGCAGTGGCAATGCCTATTTGTAGCTGTCGGCGATGTTGTAGATGGCAGTGAAGATATCCTTGTCGACTTCGGTGAGGTGAATGCCGCGGCGAATCATCACACGCTCAGCGATGGTGAAGAAGCGTGGCAGCGACACGTCGACGTAGCCCGAAGTGGAGCCTTCGAGGAACGAGGCAACGAAGTTGCGCGGGAATCCTGCGCCGTGTATGTTGACACCCACGCCGACGACGGTAGCAGTGTTGAACATACAGTTGATGCCTGCCTTTGAGTGGTCGCCCATGATAAGACCGCAGAATTGCAGCCCTGTGCGGAGGAATCGGTGTGCAGGGTAGTTCCAGAGCTTGATTTCAGAATAGTCGTTTTTGAGGTTTGAAGCAGTGGTGCCTCCACCGAGATTGCACCATTCACCGATAACGGCATTTCCGAGGAATCCGTCGTGAGCCTTGTTGCTATAACCAATCATTACCACATTATTAA
>CAMFSS010000042.1 GCA_945983195.1 uncultured Prevotellaceae bacterium
ATCCGGAGCAGAACAGTCATTTCCACGACAACTATATCGACCTCGACTACGACCTCTCAAACATACTGTTTATAGCCACTGCCAATTCATTGCAGAATCTGTCGCAGCCTCTTCTCGACCGTATGGAAATTATCGAGATAAACGGTTATATTGCAGAAGAGAAGGTGGAGATTGCACGAAAGCACCTGGTGCCGAAACAGCTTGTGGAGAATGGTTTCCAGCCAAAGGAGATTGACTTCCAGAAGGCTGCACTACTGAAAATAATCGAGTCATATACTCGCGAGTCGGGTGTACGTGAACTTGACAAGAAGATAGCTAAAGTTTTGCGGCGTATTGCTCGTAGCAAGGCATCGGGTGAAACATTCCCTCACACAGTGACAACTTCGAATCTGCGTCAGTATCTTGGTGTCGAGGATTACAATCGCGACAAATACGAAGGCAACGATTTTGCCGGAGTGGTGACAGGATTGGCATGGACGGCTGTCGGTGGTGAAATTCTGTTTGTGGAATCTTCATTGTCGCGCGGCAAGGGTGAAAAACTCACGCTGACCGGTAATCTCGGCGATGTGATGAAGGAATCAGCAGTTATTGCGCTGCAATATCTCAAAGCTCACAGCGACCAGTTTGGCATAGACTATGAGCTTTTCGACAAGTATAATGTTCACATACATGTGCCCGAAGGAGCTATCCCTAAAGATGGACCGTCGGCAGGCGTAACTATGGTGACGTCGCTTGTATCTTCGTTTACGCAGCGGAAAGTGCGTAGCAAATTGGCAATGACCGGTGAAATTACATTGCGCGGCAAGGTGCTCCCTGTCGGTGGTATAAAGGAGAAAATTCTTGCTGCCAAGCGAGCCGGAATCACCGATATAATTCTCTGCAATGAGAATCAGAAGGACATTGAGGAGATTAAGGATACCTATCTCCAAGGGCTTACGTTCCATTACGTCAACACCATCAAAGATGTAATTGATTTTGCCCTTCTTCCCGACAAAGTCGCCGATGCGATGGCATTGTGATTTATGTATAATCCAATAAAAAAGTGACAGATGCTTTGATAGGCATCTGTCACTTTTTGTTGGTACAGTCTTGTTTTAGCGTCCGCTTGTGATGATTTTGTCGCGTAAGCGTGTATTGAATGTTTCAGCTTCAAGCAATTCTTCGAGTGTGAGGTGCATACGGTAGCGCCAATAGTGGCGTGGATTGGCTGGCACATTGATTTGCTCGTCATTGGGATTCTCACGGCGCAGAACGCCATCAATCGAGAGCCAGTCTTGAAGCGGCAGCACAGTGAGCATAGCCGGTGACTCAAGATGCATGGTAATTATACGGTCGCAAATCCACGGTTCGGCAAAGTAAGGAGCTGAGCCATTCTCATGGAGCACATTGTTGAAGAAGTGCTGAGTTTTTTCGCGATTGTCTTCCCACCAGGCGCGGATTCCTGCCATGTCGTGTGTCGATGTGGTGCACACTGAGTAGTAAGGGTAGCGATAGGTGTCACCAAACTCCATTGTCGGGTCTTTTGGCATTCGCTGTATTTCAAGCGAAAGGATTTTTTGGGAGTTCATAACCGATGCAACACAGTCGGGAATCATGCCAAGGTCTTCACCGCATACGAGCATATCAGTAGCGTTGATGAGTGGCGGCAGCTTCCACATGGCTTTTCCATACCAGAAGTCGTTGTGGCGGTGATAGAAGAAGTCGTTGTAGAGTCGGTCGAAGCACCACTTCTCATAGTCGGAAAGTGAGCGGTAGATATAGGTGAATTGTGCTGAAATACGAGGATGATACATATCCTTCTGCTCATCGTCTTCAATGAAAAGCACTTCATCTATCAACCCCATAAGAGCCTCCTTGATTCGGCTGTTCTTGTCGTTTTTCTCCTTGTCGCTGAAATATGCTTCAACTTTACGCTGCGTGTCGACAAATTCCTGCAATCCGTAGCGGCCGTCGCCCTTAGGATAAAGGAATGTTGATTTCACCTCTTCAGTGTACTCGCCAAAGAAGTCGCCAAGGAAATAATCCATAATGTATGGAGTGGTGTGCCAATCCTTGTTTATCCAGAAATCATAGCTGTTGCGAAGTTCATCGGCTGAATATGGCAGTGCAGGATTGAATGTACCGAGCAGTCCATGTACAGCTTTCATAGGTATCTGCCATATTCTGAAGAAACCGAGAATATGGTCAATACGGTAGGCATCGAAATATTCAGCCATCTTTTTGAATCTGTTCTTCCACCACTGGAAACCATCTTTGTTCATTTCCTCCCAATTGTATGTGGGGAAGCCCCAATTCTGGCCCTGCACCGAGAAATCATCAGGTGGAGCACCTGCCTGGCAATCCATGTAGAACAGTTGTGGTGATACCCACGCATCAACGCTTGTGCGGCTTATACCGATTGGTATATCACCCTTGAGCACTACGCCTTTAGAGTGCGCATACTCACGAACAGCACGCAATTGCTTGTCGAGATGATACTGGCAGAAACATACAAAATTTATTTCTTTGGAATTATTGTCGCAAAAGCGGTTCACAATTTCACGCTCGTATGTTGCATATTTGCCCCATTGCTTGAAGTCGGCAGTGCCTTTTTGGTCACGGAGCACGCAGAATGCAGCGTATGGCTTCAGCCAATAGCTGTTGTGTTCTACAAATTGCTTATACTCGTCAGATGCCATAGTGGAATCGCCAAATTCGTCAAACAAGTCGCGGACGTATGCCATTTTTGTGTTGTTTGCACGCTCATAGTCGATTTGAGGCAAAGCATTAAGCTCTTCGGCAATCTTGCGGTATTCGCTAATTTTATCCTTGTCGCTGAGAGTGCCTATTGCTTCCGGACGCAGGAACATCGGGTGCAGTGCAAATGTGGAATTTGCATTGTAAGGGTAGGAATCGGTCCATGTATGAGTCATCGTAGTGTCGTTGATAGGCAGGATTTGGAGCATCTTCTGCTCGGTAAGTGCCGCCCAGTCAACCATCTTGAAGAGGTCGTAGAAGTCACCCACGCCGAAATCATCATTTGAGCGGAGAGAAAATACAGGAATTGCAGTTCCTGCTCCGCGCCAGTTGGGCTGTGGATTTGCAAAAGTAAGACCGCTCACGATGACCATTTCATTCTTTTTGAGCGGCTCATGTGACAATACGCGGTTGTTGCTGTTTTCCCAGCCGATAATGTCGCCCGACTCCTTGTCTAAAAGCAGGATTTTATACTCCAAATTCTCTTTGATGCCTTTTAGGTCGATAGCCGTACTCCACTCCGGGAAGTTGCAGTCGCAAAGTTTAACAGCCTTTTGGGGCTCCCAGTTTCCAAGTGTCTTGCAGTTTCCGCACACAGCAAGAACTTGATTCCGTTTCACGTAGGGTGCATAAATCTTAAGCACAAGCATACCGCCACTCAGCTTCTTCACAGTGCATTTGCTGTCGCCGCGATAGAAGATTCCATGGGTGAACGCCGAAGAATAAAGCGGTTTGTCGGCAGGGAAATCTTGCCATGCGTCGGCAAGCTCATAATCTGCAACATCACTCACTGCAGTGAATGTGCGCTTGTGTCCCCACTCCGTTCTCACTGTGCCGGATTCATTCCTCACGATGTAGCCATAAGTGAAAGCATTGGTTGTCTCGGGCAAAGTGATAGTGATGCTCCATCGGCTGTTGCCGTCGAAAGCCATTATCAAGGCTTTAGACTCGATATTGTCGCCAAGCTCCTTGATGTTGCCCGTCAGGTAGACAGATTCGCCCCAATTGGTGCGATAATCTATATTAAATGTCAATTTCATAAATGAATATATATGATATTAGTTGTTCTGAATGCAATAGGTTTGAAATATGTGGCTAAAGTTACTAATTTTTTCTGAGATAGCATAAAGGGTTGACTGAAAAAAATCAGCCAACCCTTCGAACGATTACTATATTTACTAATCAACCACATTTCGATGTTCCGCACGAAGTGCAAATCAAGCAGCCCTCCTGGTAGATAAGGGTCTCCTGTCCGCAATTCGGGCACTTCTGTCCGCTGGCTTTTGTTCCATTGGGCAGATACTTTTTCAATGCACGCTCCACGCCCATTTTCCAGGTGTTAATCGACTTGCTGTCGAGGTCGAGTCCGCCCACAAGTTTCAGCACCTGGTCGATTGGCATTCCGTAGCGCAATACACCCGATATGAGTTTTGCGTAATTCCAGAATTCAGGATTAAACTTGTCGGAAAGTCCCTCGATAGTAGTTTTGTAACCACGCTTGTTGCATTTTTAGTATATAGCTTTGATGATATTTTTTTTTTTATGTGTCTTAGTGATTAAAATACCTTATTAGTCGTCGGCAAGACCTGTGAAGATTTCGTATGGGCGGTCATTGATTTTTCCGATGAATGCAATCCATTTCTCCTTGTTGTTCTGGAATCTTACAACGTCGGCTTCAAGTTCAATCGGACGCTTGAGGATGTGCTCCTCTTCAGCCATATATTTTTGCTTAGGCTCTTCTTTCTTGGTTGAGAGAAGTACGCCTGAGCGTGAGCCGTCGCGATATACGGTACAGCCTTTGCAACCTGATTTCCATGCCTCCACATAGAGTGTATTAACAAGTTCTTCGGTTACGTCAGAAGGAAGATTGATGGTGACGCTGATTGAATGGTCGACCCACTTCTGGATTCTTCCCTGCATACGCACCTTAGCAAGCCAGTCGATATCGTTCGATGTGGCTTTGTAGTATGGTGATTGCTGAAGGATACTGTCGAGCTCTTCCTGGGTGTATTTCTTTGTGGCATCAATGCCATTTTCTTTCATCCACGTCACAAACTTGTGGTGGTAGACAATGTATTCCTCAAATGCATCGCCTGTTTCATCAACGTAGTCAACGTGTGCATCTGCATCACCCGGATTCACCTTGCGACGACGCTTGTAGACAGGCAGGAACACCGGCTCGATGCCAGATGTTGTCTGCGTCATAAGGCTTGTTGTTCCGGTCGGCGCAATGGTGAGGCAAGCAATGTTGCGTCGTCCTACACGCGACATCTCCTCATACAGTGCAGGGTCAGCATCTTTGATGCGCATAACGAATGGATTGTTTTTCTCACGCTCGGCATCGTAGATTGGGAATGCACCGCGCTCTTTTGCCATGTTGACTGATGAACCGTAGGCTGCCAAAGCAAGTGCCTTGTGCACTGTTTCCGACATTTGTATTGCCTCCTCAGTGCCATAGCGCAATCCGAGTGCTGCAAGCATATCACCTTCGGCAGTCGTACCCACACCGGTGCGGCGGCCCTTTAATGTCTTAGTGCGTATCTTGTCCCACAAGTGCAACTCTGCTGATTTCACCTCATCTGTTTCAGGATCTGATGCAATTTTTTCTACGATGGTTTCAATCTTCTCCATTTCCAGGTCGATTATATCGTCCATAAGCCGCTGTGCACAAGCCACATGGCGACGGAATAGGTCGAAATCGAATTCAGCCTGCTGTGTGAATGGATTCTTTACGTATGAGTAAAGGTTGATAGCCAAAAGTCGGCAGCTATCGTAAGGACAAAGTGGAATTTCGCCACAGGGATTGGTTGAAATTGTCTTGAAACCAAGGTCGGCATAACAATCGGGAAGCGATTCGCGGATAATTGTATCCCAGAACAGAACGCCAGGCTCAGCACTCTTCCAAGCATTGTGTACAATCTTATGCCATAGTGCTGACGCGTCGATTTCTTTGGTCACCAATGGATTGTCAGAGTCGATAGGATATTTCTGCGTGAACTTTTCTCCTGAAACGGCAGCTTCCATGAAGTCATCGCTAATGCGAACTGACACATTCGCTCCGGTCACCTTGCCTTCGGTCATCTTTGCATCAATGAACTTCTCGGAATCAGGGTGCTTTATGCTCACGGTGAGCATGAGTGCGCCTCGACGGCCATCTTGTGCCACTTCTCTTGTGCTGTTGGAGTAGCGCTCCATGAAAGGCACAATTCCGGTTGATGTGAGTGCAGAGTTCTTTACGGGTGAGCCTTTTGGACGGATATGCGACAAGTCGTGCCCTACTCCGCCACGGCGTTTCATGAGCTGTACCTGCTCTTCATCAATTCGTATGATGCCACCGTATGAGTCGGGAGCACCGTCAAGTCCTATAACGAAGCAGTTCGACAGTGAGCCGACTTGAAAATCATTACCAATACCTGCCATTGGGCTTCCCTGAGGCACCACATACTTGAAGTTGCGTAACAACTCAAATATTTCAGCCTCGGGCAGCGGATTTGGATATTTCTGTTCTATGCGCGAAAGCTCAGAAGCGATGCGGCGGTGCATATCGTCGGGGGTCAGTTCATAAAGATGTCCGAAAGAATCTTTCAGAGCATATTTGCTTGCCCAAACTCTTGCAGCCAACTCATCACCATCGAAATACGTCAGAGAAGCATTGTAAGCTTCTTCATAGGTATAAGTTGTTTTATTTTCCACTTTAGTTTATGTTTTTTCGTTTTTTGAAATCTTCTGCAAATATAAAACTAAATTCATTCATACACAATATTTTTAGGCAAAGTTTCTTGAAAATTTCCATAATACACTGATTGTTAGTCTGTTAAAATTTTGAATTGCATGAAAAGTTGTCAAAAAAGAAATTGTGTGCTGTAACAACTTGCTAATTAAGTATTTCTGCCAACTCATTCCATGTCGACCTATCTCTACACATTATTTTGCAACAGTATTTGCTAATTTGCGCAATTATGTCTACCTTAGTGACTAAATTTCAAATATAGATTATTACATTTTATGTCAACCGATTTTTTCTTAAAGCGCAAGACGATACGTCGATATTCTGATGCTGCAATCAGCGACGATTTGCTTGATTCCCTTATCGAGAAAGCGATGCAGGCTCCTACTCTTGGAGGTATGCAGCTTTATAGTGTCATTGTTACCCGCGATGATGAGATGAAGCGTAAGCTTGCTCCTTGCCACTTCAATCAGTCGATGGTTACTTCTGCACCGGTGCTACTGACTTTTTGTGCCGACTTCAACCGATTCGACAAATGGTGTGAGGCATCAGGTGCCGAACCATGCTATGGTAATTTCCAGTCGTTCATTGGAGCTTTGCTCGATGTGACAATTTTTGCACAGCAATTCTGTACTGCCGCCGAAATGGAAGGTCTTGGCTGCTGCTATCTGGGCACAACTACATACGACGCTCCCGACATAGCAAAGGTGCTTTCACTGCCGTCAATGGTTGTGCCGGTGATAACTTTGTCGCTTGGATTCCCTCTTGATGCCGATAGTGAGCCAAAAGCAGAGCGTATTCCTCTGAATGCTATCATTCATCGCGAAACTTACTCCGACTACACTCACCAATCAGTAAAAGAGATATATGCCGAAAAGGAGTCACTTGAAGTAAACAAAAATTATGTCAAGGAAAACGCCAAGCCATCGCTTGCCCACGTTTTCACCGATATACGCTACAATCGTGCCAATAGTGAGTAGTTCTCACGCGAATTCCTAGACTTTATTCAGGCTCAGTGATATAAATGTCCTTTCTGATGATTCACACTATTTTGTAAAGCCCATTCTCGGCAAGTGCTTCCATCGTTTCAATGCGTCCTGCGTTAATCAGTTCAGGATAATGAGCATCCGAATTGATTAGCAAAGGAGCATTGTAACGCTTTAGCAGATAATAGAACTGCTTGTTGGGGAATGTACGGCGGTGATCCTTTAGAGCCTTGGTGTTGACCTCAATGATTAGATGATTGTCCATTATAGCCTCAAACGTATCCTCTACAAGAGCAACATACCATGCTTCATTCTCTATGCCTTCTCTGAAGTGTCCGGCATTGTGCCCAATCTTGTCGAAATGGCCAATCACATCAAATCCTCCGGCTTCAATCATTGCAATTGACTGGCTATAGAAGCTGCGCACAACCGATTCAATGTCATTGTTGAAGTACACTCCCATTTTTTGCCTGAACGAGTCGAAATGACCGTCGATGTCTACGTATTCCTTGCTGTCGGCAAATGATGGTATGAAATGAACGGACGAAAGGCGGAAATCAAGTGGTAATTTTTGGAAATATTCGCTTGAGGCTCCCCACTGCTTGCCGATATAGTCTATTTCCATCGACAGGTAGAGATTGATTCTGCCGCCATACGTTGACTTCAGACGGTTGTACTCAGCTATGTAAGTCGGTACATCGCTTGTCGACATATTGCATGGTGATGCAAATGGTATCGGTGAGTGAGGTGTGAAAGCATAATCGGTAAAGCCCTGCTTCACTGCTTCCACTACAAATTGTTCCATCGCAGCTCTTCCATCGCAGAACTGGGTGTGTGAATGAAAATTATACAGTTTGCTTGTTTTGGTTATCTCTCTGAAATCAATCATAAGGTGTAAATTCAAGTTCATAAAAAATCTGTGGGAACATTGCCCACAGATTTTTGTAATGTGTGTTATTATTTCTGTGTTGGGGCATTTGGACGGGCTATCGACTCACGCATCGAAGTGTCAGCTTCAATGTTCTTCATCTTGTAGTAGTCCATAATGCCAAGATTCCCGCTTCTGAAGGCTTCAGCCATTGCAAGTGGCACTTCTGCTTCAGCTTCAATCACTTTTGCACGTGCCTCCTGTGCTTTTGCTTTCATTTCCTGCTCAAGTGCAATAGCCATTGCACGACGCTCCTCGGCTTTTGCCTGTGCAATGTTTTTATCGGCTTGGGCTTGGTACATTTGCAGTGTAGCAACGATGTTATTACCTATGTCGATATCGGCAATGTCGATTGACAGTATCTCAAATGCTGTTCCTGAATCAAGCCCCTTCTTGAGAACCAATTTTGAGATTGAATCCGGATTCTCAAGAACCTGCTTGTGGCTTTCCGACGAGCCGATTGACGACACAATGCCCTCTCCTACTCTGGCAAGTACGGTGTCCTCTCCTGCTCCTCCCACAAGTTGACGTATGTTGGCACGGACTGTTACGCGCGCTTTGGCAATAAGCTGAATGCCGTCTTTGGCTACTGCTGTCACAGGTGGTGTGTCGATAACCTTGGGATTGACCGACATCTGCACAGCCTGAAATACGTCGCGCCCGGCAAGGTCAATCGCCGTTGCCATTTTGAAACCGAGGTCAATGTTGGCTTTCGATGCCGAAACGAGGGCGTGTACCACTTGTTCCACTTTTCCTCCTGCAAGATAGTGTGCCTCAAGGTCGTCGCGTGTGACACCGCTGAGTCCCGCCTTGTGAGCTTCAATCATAGCTTGAACAATGACGTTTGCAGGCACTTTACGTATGCGCATCAGGAAAAGCTGCATAAGAGATATTCTCACTCCCGACACTTGTGCTGATATCCACAAGAACATTGGCACATAGTAGAAAAATAGCGATAAAACTACAATCGCTATTGCGGCTAATGATAGAATCACAAATTCAATTGGCATAATATTAGGTATTTTTTAGGTTGTTAGTTTCTTTCGGCTTTGCGAATGGAGTTCTCCATCCACTTTATATCTTGCCTTGACTTGTCAATGGCATTTTCAAGCTGGAGAATGTTGCTCCTTAGTGTTTTCTGCTCCGATGCCGAAGCATTCTCATACTGTTTGCGAAGTTGCGACAGACGCTTCTGGTTACCGTCGAAACGCTTCTTCATAACCAGAAGCTCCTCCATCATCTGTGCTCCGGCAGGGGTCTTGAAGTCGGAAAAGCTGTGATATACTACACCATTGTAGACGCTGAATGCAAATTCCTTAATCGACGACAATGCGTTGGTTGACAGTGAGTTCACCTCTTGTGCAATTGCACTGTAGTTCTTCCCCTCCCAAGTGTCACGATAACGCTTCACAGCAGCCCTTGAGGCAATGTCGGTATCATCGGAACTGTAGTTCACCCTCGATGGATTTGGAATGAACGTGTAGATGGTAATTTTGCCCGGAATCTGATTTCGGTCGGTTGCCCACCACCCTACATTTTTCTCCTCATCAATCACGAGCATATAGTCATCGTAGGGGGAATTGTATGGCATACCAATATTCTGTGGCATATAGTACTCGCCGCTTTCCATATCTTTACGAGTCATATAGATATCGTAACCGCCAATTGAGCCATTGCCATCGCAGGCATAATAAAGGGTCAAGCCGTCTTGCATAAGGAAGGGAAAGACTGCATTTCCATCATCATTAAGACGGCTGTCGAGCTTTGTGGCATCGTCCCAGCCATTTATAAGACGCAGGGATTCAAAAATATACGATTTGTCACCGCATTTTTTCGACCATAACATTCTCTCTCCTGATTCTGATGCATACACCGTAGAAACATCTTTCCTGTCGAAGCCGTTTGGCAGCATATCGGCATTTCCAATTGATCCGCAACCTCTCGACATATTATATGCATTAAGAAATTTGTCGCGGTCAACCGAAACACTGTCAATGATGACTATCTTCTCCACATGGTCAATCATCAGTTTCGCTTTATTGACACAACGACGCAAGCTGTCAATGTCGTCTGTTGGTTTCTTGGCTTTAGTCAACGCCTGCTCATATTTGTCGAGGTATTCTTCGGCAGCATCAAAATCGTATTTGTCATAGCTGATAAGTGCAAGGTAGCGGTTAGCTTCAGCCACGTTGCGCGATGCAGCAAGTTCGAAGTATTCCTTTGATTTGCTCACTTCGCCGGTCTTGTAAAGGCACACACCAAGCCAGTGGCATACCGACCCATTCTTGGGTGATTTTTTGTGCTGCTCCATCATCATAGGCAATGCTTTGGCGTAGTCGCCCTTGTTGTAGGCTGATTTAGCTTGTTCGAGTGTCGCCGACCACATCATCGTGGTGCCAAGCATTGCTATCGTCAATAATAAAAATCGCGCTTTCATAAGTAGCAAATTTTTCTAATTCACACAAATTTATCCTCAAAAATAAGATAATTATTCTGAAAATGCAAATATTTCACAGTTATTAATTGATTCTCAAGTTTTCAACAAGCAATATTGCGACATAGTGGCAAAACAATGCAGCGTTGCTGCATTGAAGATACACCGTCAATTGAACATATTGTCAATTCTATCAGATGT
>CAMFSS010000043.1 GCA_945983195.1 uncultured Prevotellaceae bacterium
CACATACACTGCTCCGCCCTGGGGCTTGCAGCACACTGAATAGACGAAATCATCGGGAAGCAGGCTATTGTCGGCAGTGAAGTGATTGAGGATATGGCAGCCGTCGGCACTCACCTCATAGAGTCCTGACGTGATGGTAGCAAGCCAGATGTGACCCTGTGCGTCCTCGCTGATTGAGGTCACATCAAGTCCGTCGAGCAGATAAGTGCCGTCGTCGACCGTAAAGCGGTTTACGTGGAAATCATCATCGAAGACTTTGGTTGGGTCGAAGTTTGCGGCGCCCTCCGAGGTGGCAAGCCACACCATACCTTTTGAATCCTCAAACATGGCATAATGCCAGTGCGGAGCATACTTTGTTCCATACTGGTCGACAAACGACGTGAATCTCACATATTTCATATCCGTGCTGGCGGGGTTGCCTCCATCGTCGATGAAAGTCACTATGGGGTCCCAAGACCCTGTGTGCGCTATCTTGATGTTGCCGTTGCGTGTGATTGTCAAGAACGAGCGGAAGCTGGCGGATGAAGGAAGCGTTACCGGCAGACGAATCCAGTCGTCGGCGGTAAGATTCTCCTTATACAGCTTGTCGGCAGTAAGCACCGAGATCTGTGGGCCATTGGCAGTGAGTCCCTGCATCCACAGATTGTTGTCGCGGTCAAAAGCCAATCCGTTGACGTAGCAAAACCACTTAAGAGCCAGCGGGCTGTTGGTCCAGTCGAATTTTCCGGTCACCTCATTGCCCTTCAATCTGTATGCACCCTCATACCACGTTCCCACATAATATGTTTCGGGGTCGTTCGGATCGAAAACGGGCGTGTACAAATCCTGCAACATTCCTTTCGCCGAAGAGCTATTGATATTGGGCACCGACTGGGGAGTCAGGTCGGTGAATGATCCGTTCTTGAATGTATTGATATGTCCTTTCATTCCATAGTCATTCTCAAGGTTGCTGCGGCCAAGTGTGGTCATATACAGGCAGTCGAGAGCCTCATTGTAGACTAAATGGCCTGCACGCTTCATAGTGCAGGTATTTGGCTTCACTGCATCGCCCTGCGCTGTCAGGCTCCTGCCGTCGGTCTTCACCTTGCACAGTCCATCAGTTCCAAGTCGCCACATCGTGCCATCAGCATTGATGTTGCCGTAGAGGTAGCCGGCAGGTACCGTGTAGGTCACGGTGTTGCCTGAAAAGTCACTCACAGCGACGCTTTGAGAACCTGTCGCCGAAGCCACCACACCTGTCGCCGACGGCACCACGCGCGCATTGGTGGCAGTGAAAATCTTTGTGCCGTTCACTGTGTTGTCAGCCGAAAATTTCAAGTACACCACAGCATCATTGCGAGCCAAAAACGCAGCATCATCAGCCACCGGGAGCAACTTACCTACATTCCAATCGGCAACATTGGTAAAGCAGTCGAGTGTGGCATGGTTTGCACTCACCGGCGATATAAGCAGACCGGCATCGGTACCCATCACCACGCGCTCGCCAATCTGTGCCACCGAATTGACTTTGGAGTAAAACATATTTAGCTCTACCGCAACTGACGCCTGAATATCATAGACCAAATATCCGAAATCGGTAGCCACATACATCAGCTTACCGGCAAATGTAACATCATTCACGGTACGCGTGCCGGCGAGCTGCACATCGGCTATACCCGACACATTGCTGACACTACCATCGGAAGCTATTATGTCGATGTTGGAGTTTTCATACACCACTACCACATTGTCGAAGCAGTAGTCGTAGTAGATATTCGCCACCACATAGTCGTTAACACCGCTGCGCTTGTTGAGATTCTCAACCAACGACGTAGCCTTGCCGAAACGGAACAGCCCCTTATCCGACACAAAATACACATAATTCGTGGATTCCACTACAGCCGTAATCTCGTTACCATACGCTGAATACACGTTCCAATCTCCTGTCTTGAGTTGCGACTTTGCACATATTGCCACTGCAAATGCCATCGCAAGCACCCAAAGTACTCTCTTTATCATATTGTCACCTATTATTTTCTTGTTATTCCGCAAAATTAATAAAAATCCACGACTTATCACGATTTTTATGCGTAATTTTGCAGCATCGGAATTATCTGAACAAATCCAACGAATTTGCATATATGACACGGACACTCTATATCACCGACCTCGACGGCACATTACTCAATTCCGACTCTCGCGTTTCGGAGCGCAGCAAAGCCATTCTCAGCGATTTGGTAACCCGGCACAACATACTCTTCTCTATCGCTACGGCACGCACACCGGCCACTGCCGTGGAGCTGATGAGCGGCGTACCCACAAGGATTCCTCTCATCGTCATGGCTGGTGCCGCCATGTGGGACACAGCTCTCGGCGAGTACGTCAACACTGTTCCTATTCCCGAAGAATCGGTACAGAGGCTGTGTACAGCCTACGAAGCCCACGGTGTTCACCCTTTTGTCTACCGCAACCACCACGGTGTGCTTCACGCCTATCACCACACATCAATCGACGATGATGAGCGGCACTTCATGGGCGAGCGCACTTCTTCACCCTACAAGCGGTTTGTGGTTGCTGCCGAGCCTTACTCGGCAAGTACCGCCCCTACCCTGCTGATTTTCGCAATGAACCGCTTCAAACTGCTTGATGCCGTGCAGCGCGACATTATTGCAGCCCGAATACCCTGCCACTCGGTGTGCTATCACGACATTTTCAACCACGACAACGGCATTCTTGAAGTTTATGCTCCCGGTGTGACCAAGGCTGCCGCAGTCACGCGCCTGAAGGAGCAGACCGGTGCCGACCGCCTTGTGGTGTTCGGCGACAATCTCAACGACCGCGAAATGATGCAGGCCGCCGACTACAGCGTGGCGGTGGAAAATGCTTTCGACGAGGTGAAAGCCATTGCCGACGAAACTATAGGAGCCAACACTGCCGACAGCGTTGCACGCTGGATTGCAGCCGACGTAGAGCGTAACTTAAATGGATAAACAGTGTCATACACCGCAAGAGTCCTAACCCTGTAAACCGTAATCCAACATGGCTATCAACATTCATAAAATATACGACCGTCGACGAATCTGGAAAATCGCTTTCGTGGTGATTTCAATGCTGCTCGTCGGTGCATTTATCCTTATCTCAAACAATCTGGTAAAGGACCTTGCCGTGCAGGAGCGCGAGCGTATGCAAATCTGGGCTAACGCTACCAAGGAACTCACCACTGTAAGCTCCTCGGGCATGAACACCGACGTGGATTTCCTGTTTGGAATCATCGAGAGCAACCACAGTATTCCGGTGCTGCTCGTCGACGACCACGGCAACATACTGCTTCACCGCAACTTCGTGCTGCCCGAGCCTATCGACAGCCTCTCGCCCTACGACATTTCGCCTGCCAACAAGGCTTTCCTTGAAAAGAAACTCTCGCACATGCGCGGCTCAACCAACCACATACCCATCAACATCGACGACAACACCGTGCAGCACCTCTACTACGAGGACTCCACCATGCTGCGCCGCCTCTCCTACTTCCCCTACATTCAGCTTGCCGTGCTGCTGGTGTTTGTGGCAATTGTGTATTTTGCACTCATCAGCATAAAGAAGGCTGAACAGAACAAGGTGTGGGTAGGTCTTTCAAAGGAAACGGCTCACCAGCTCGGAACTCCCATTTCATCGCTTATGGCGTGGACACAGATGCTCGACGCGCTTGGCGTTGACAAAGATGTGGTGAACGACATGGACAAGGACGTGCACCGGCTTTCGGTGATTGCCGACCGCTTCTCGAAAATCGGCTCGAAGCCCGACATGGAACTTGCCTACATCAACCAAGCCGTGACCGATGGCCTTGAATATATGCGCTCGCGCATTTCGCAGCGTGTGAAGCTCACGCTGCACCTCCCCGACGATGAATGTGGCGTGATGCTCTGCCAGTCGCTGTTTGCATGGGTAATGGAAAACCTCACCAAGAATGCCGTAGATGCAATGCAGGGTGAAGGCAGCATCGACGTGGCCGTACACAACGATGCCGGACGCATGGTGCTCATCGACGTGCGCGACACCGGCAAGGGCATTTCACACAAAAACTTCAAGACGGTATTCAATCCCGGCTATACCACCAAGAAACGCGGCTGGGGACTCGGACTTACGCTTGTGAAGCGCATTATCGAGGAATATCACGGAGGAAAAATCTATGTGAAGGAGAGCGAAATAGGCAAAGGCACCACTTTCCGCATAGAGCTGCCACGCCTGCACTGACATACTGACATATAAAAATAAAAAACCATCGGGGCTTCACAGCGGCGATGGTCTCCTTTTTAATAGTGCTATTATTTTCGAGTGCTATTATATTGATTGTCTTTTCGTTGGTCAATTTTTTTGTTCATTCGATGGCGGAAATTTTTCGTTTGCCACCTCGAATATTCGTGAAGCGTCGAAATAAAACCCTTCGGGCGATTTCTTGCTCACTTTATTAACGGTGATGTAGTCGATTTTATTGTCCAACTCTTTATAATCTGTAGCTACATAACCGAGGAAGTTTAGCAAATCGTATTCGTGATTTGGTGAAATCACCACCCACGGACTCTCTTTGGTTCCGCTTCCCGAGGAAAGAATCGCTGCAACCAAGTGGTTCAATCGGTACTGCCGAATCGAGGCTCGGGCGAGCTTTTTCTTTTCTCTGAGTGCAAAGATATAAAAATTCATTTGACGAAAATCAAAAATATTATCATTTAACGTTTTTTCGGCAAATTTTTCAATTGAATCGCACTCCGCACGGGTAAATTCTTTCTTGTAATAGAGCGGCTCTATTTCCTGCGAAAATTCCGACTCGCGGAAAGGGTTGTAATCTTCCTGGAATGTATAGCCATAATAAAGATGCCTATATCCCTCAAAATCAAGCACTGTATCGTTGCTAAGATAGGAGCTCATCAGCTTCGGATAATAGTACTTGGAATTGGGGTCGGAAATCTCTTCGCGGATTTTTTCAAAATCCACCTTTTTCACCTCAAATTTTGCTGCTTTTTGAGCAAAAATTGAAATGTTAATGAATGTCAACAAAAAAAGTGCTATTTTTATCCTTTTCATCTTCCTAAATTCTTTATGAAACCTTCAATCGCAATGCCCATCATCGCAACGGTGACAATAATGTTCATTCCTTTTGCACAAAAATAGTGAATAAAATCGGAAGATGGAAATTTTATCCAACATCCTTTAGGAGTTCGCGAGTAGGCAAGCTCTCCGAAAAGGGTTCCGATTATGGCACAAAGAATCATCACCCTGGCATCGACCGACATTCCCACAAGCAGCCCTGCAAGCGCGCCTGCCGCGAGGTAGAAATTCCCCTGGCGCGAGCCGCCCGGCTCGCCTTTCGGCAGCAGCTTGACTATGGCAAAAGCTATGAGCGACGCTATGCCCCAGAATGCAAATGTGCTGACAGGCAAGCATATATGGGTGCTGAAGTGCAGCGAAACAAGGGCTGAGTAGGCCGACAATGCCGACAAATGCGGCTGCCGCATGATGCTGATAAGCGATGCGGCAAGCAGCACGATTCCCATAACGAGCAAGAATGTATCCATGCGATTGAAAGTCGTAGTTTATGCGTTGTGTGCGGCACTGTGTGATGCGGCACAATAATTTTAATTAATTAGCAAAATTTAGGCAAGGGCAGTGCAGCCTCACCTGCATTCTTCAGCCATCACTGCCGGTTCTTCTTCAGCTCGGGATAGGCAATGCGCGTGTGGTAGATTGTGCGCAGGCGGTCGGTAAATGTGCGCTTTATTATCTCCACATCGCGGAAGCTGATTGGCGAGTCTTTGAAGAGCCCGTCGGCAATCTGCGAGTCGATGATGCGGCTCACAAGTGCACCGATTGCCTCGTCGCTGTGGTCGGTGAGGCTCCGCGACGCTGCTTCGGTGGCATCAGCCATCATGAGAATCGACGTTTCCTTGCTGTTGGGGTTCGGCCCGGGATAGGTGTATGGCTCCGGGTCGATCGGAGCATCAGGACTGGCATTCTGCGCCTGGTTGAAGAAGTATTTGGCCTTTCCGCAACCGTGATGCTGCACGATGAAGTCCATTATTATTTGCGGAAGTTTCTCCTTCACGGCACGGCGCAAGCCATTCTGCACATGCTCAATCACTATGCGCGCACTGAGTTCGGGCGTAAGTGCCTTGTGGGGGTTCTCGCCGCGCTGGTTCTCGGTGAAGAACGCCGGATTGTCGATTTTGCCTATGTCGTGGTAGAGCGCACCGGCACGAAGCAGTTGTGAATTGGCTCCTATGGCATGTGCCGCCTCGGCTGCAAGGCTGCTCACCTGCATTGAGTGCTGGAATGTGCCGGGGCACTTCTCCGACAGCTCACGCAGAATGGGGTTGTTGATGTCGGTAAGCTCCACGAGTGTCACCGTTGAGGTGAATCCAAACAGCTTCTCAATGAGGAAAATCAGCACGTAGGAGAATGAGAACAGCACCACATTGATGCCGAAACAGCCGAATACGTACCGGCTCACCTTCGAGAAGTCGCCGTCGGAAATCACATGGAGGGCTACATAGACAATGGAATATATAAGGAATATGTAGATTGCACACTGCACAAGCTGTGAACGCTTCGCAAGCTCCTGCACCGTGACTATCGCCGTAACTCCGGCAAAGAACTGGAGCATGATGAACTCAAGCGGATAAGGCACCACAAGCGAGCACATAAGCACACTAATAATGTGGGCAAACAGTGCCGTGCGGGAGTCGAAGAAGGTGGTGAATATGACCGCAACCACGGCAAACGGCATAACGTACACTCCGCTGCCGAGTGCCGAAATCACTGCAAACGACGCTATGGTGAACAGCGTGAGAAACGACATCAGGAACACCATTTTTCGCACATCTCTGAATATGCGGCGGCGGAAGTATTGCAAAAACAGGTAGAGCGCCACTATGAGCAACGCTATTATGGCTATCTGCCCGTAGATTGTGTAACGGTAGTCTTCACGCTTCACAAGGCGGTCTTCGGCAAGACGCTCGTAGGTCTTCAGCAGCTCGTAGGTCTGCGGCGTAACCACGTCGCCGCGGTCGATTATTCGCTCGCCTTTCTGCATCACGCCTATCGGGGCAAGGGCTTTCTGGTAGAGCTGGTCAATCATTCGCTTCGACTCAGCCGAGTCGCACACCACATTTGGTATCAGGTAGCGTGTGATTTTCACACGGTCCATAGCGAGCTGAGTCTCAGCATCGGGAAACACCGAGTCGAGCATGGCGTAGGCAGAGCGCACCGAGCGCATCTGGGCAGTCGAAGCCGGCTCAGCCACATTGTTGACCACAAAGCGCACTTCGGGCAGGAGTCCGGCTTCTATGCGGTCGTAGGTGGCATTGTCCACAATACCGTCGACGTATATCCGGCGTACGCTTTCAATGAGGTGGTTGCGCTTCAGCCCCGACAGCGCAGTCTGCTGAAGCGCGGTCTGCAAGTCGAGTATCGACTTGCGGTCGATCGAGGTGTCGTGCTTGTATATAGCCACAAATGTGCGGTTTATGCTGTCGCGCTGCTGTGCCGCACTCGCCGAATCAAGATTGATGGGTATGTCGAATGGTGCTGTGAGCAGCGAGTAGGTCCAGGGGCGTCCGAGTGAATAGTTGTAGTCCACCTTGTCCTCTTTCGGGAGGAAATATGAGATAAGCACGATTGCGCCCACTGCGAGCAGCACGCGCACAATCACATCGTTGCCTATGCCGAATATCTGTTTCATTATTTATAGTGATGTTATTTACCTGTTAAAAAAATGCTGAGCAGTCAGCCCCACTGCCTCCGGTGGCAATGAACTTGACGGTAAGTGACGTCAGTTCATTCGCGAAGCGGCGTTCACGCCCTTCACCTTCTTCACCTGCTTGCACAGAGCCGTAACCACATTGGTGTCCTCCACGAGTACGGTCAGCTCACAACTGAAAACGCCCTCGTTGGCTGCAATGTTCAGTCCGCGAATGTTGATTGCCATATTGGTGGAGATAATATAGATAAGCTCCTGGAGTATTCCCATGCGGTCGATTCCTTCAATGTGGATTGAGGCAAGGAACTTCTCGCGCTTGGTGTCCCACTTGGTCGAGAGGAGGCGGCTTCCGAAACTGCTCTTGAGCCTCATGGCATTAGGACAAGTGAGCTTGTGCACCACCACGTGGCGGTCGTCGTCGATATATCCCACCACATCGTCGCCGGGTATTGGGTGGCAGCACGGAGCTATGATGTAGTTGCTCACGCCATTCTCGGTGGTGAGCACGTAGGTCTTCTTCTTGTCGATGCTCTCGTCGACGGTTGTCACGGTGTCCTCCTCGGCAGCCGGAGCCTTAGGCTTCGCCGCAAACGGGTTGCGGAGAATCTTCGAGAACAATCCGCCACCCTGCGCCGACTGCTGCTTGCCCTTGAGGCGGTTAATCATATTGTCGCTGAGCGCGATTTCGTTGCACCCAATCATGAAGAACAGGTCGTCGCGGTGCTGTATGTGCTCCATCGAGAGCACTTTGGTGATTATGTTGTTGTCCGGCTCAAGTCCGTTCTGCTGAAGGAATGCATTGAACTCCTTCTCGCCGCGCTCTATCACTGCACGGCGGTCGCGGCGCAATGCTGCACGCAGGCGCGTCTTTCCTTTGGCTGTGGCAAGGAAGTTAATCCACTCGGGCTGCGGCTGCTGCGAATGTGATGTGAGCACCTCCACCTGGTCGCCGCTTTGCAGCTTCTGCGACAGCGGCACAAGCTTGTGGTTCACCTTTCCGGCGATGCAGTGTGTGCCTATCTCGGAGTGCAGATAGAAAGCCACATCGAGCACAGTGGCGTTGACGGGCAGCGTTATCAGCTCGCCCTTGGGGGTGAAAATCACAATCTCGCTTGAAAACAGATTGAGCTTTATAGTGTCGAGGAAATCGAGTGCATTAGGCTCCGGATTCTCAAGAATGTCCTGAATGGTCTTCAGCCACGAAGCCAGCTCACTCTCCTCCTCGCCTTCACCGATTTTGTATTTCCAGTGTGCGGCAAATCCGCGCTCCGCCATCTCATTCATCTTCTCACTGCGTATCTGAATCTCTATCCAGTTGCCGTCGGGTCCCATCACGGTGAGGTGCAGCGCACGGTAGCCGTTGGCCTTGGGGGTACTGAGCCAGTCGCGGGTGCGGTCGGGGTGCAGTCGGTAGAGGTCGGTGATTTCAGAGTAGATGTTCCAGCACAGCTTCTTCTCGTCGGCTTCGTTGTCGCACTTGAACACAATGCGGGCAGCATAAAGGTCGTAGACCTCTTCGAATGGAATGCGCTTCGACTCCATCTTGTTCCAGATGGAATAAGCCGACTTCACACGGGCTGTCATTTCATATTTCAGCCCCATGGCATCGAGGCGTTCACGCACCGGAGCGGCAAACTTCTCATACACCGAGTTGCGGTGCTCGGCGGTGGCAGCTATCTGCTCATTGATCTGCTTGTAGATTTCGGGGTGTTCATACTTGAAGCTCAAGTCTTCAAGCTCAGTCTTTATGGCGAATAGACCGAGGCGGTGGGCAAGCGGCGCATATATGTAGAGCGTCTCGCCGGCAATCTTGTACTGCTTGCTTGGCAGCATTGAGCCGAGTGTGCGCATATTGTGCAGGCGGTCGGCCATCTTGATGAGTATCACACGAATGTCGTTGTTCATCGTCAGCAGCAGCTTGCGGAAGTTCTCAGCCTGCGCCGATGCACGGTCGCCGAAGATTCCTCCCGAAATTTTCGTCAATCCGTCGACAATCTGCGCTATCTTCTTGCCAAACTGCGATTCAATGTCCTCTACCGTATAGTCGGTGTCCTCTACCACATCATGAAGCAGGGCAGAGCAGATGGAAGTGGAGCCAAGACCTATCTCGTGACTCACGATTCGAGCCACGGCAATGGGGTGAAGAATGTAAGGCTCGCCTGAACGGCGGCGCACGCCCTTGTGAGCCTCGCGGGCAAACTTGAAGGCACGCTCAATGATTTCGACTTTCTTTCGGTGATTGCTCTGCAAGTAGCCTGAGAGCATTTCCTGAAAAGCCTTGTTTATCATTCTATCTTCCTCTTCGGGAGTAAATTTCTTCGTTTCCATAAGCATACCCATTAAAATTCAATAATAAAACCTATCACAATTCTCGCATTCCGCAATTAATCTACAAAAATATGAAAAATTTGCGCAAATCGAAAGCAGAGCACAAAATTTATTTTGATGCTATGCTGAGATGCCGCCAAATTTATCTAAAATTTGTGCAAATCGAAAGCAGAGCACAAAATTTATTTTGTGCCTAAAGTAAAAACACACTGGTTTAGCCCCAAACTCCAATTCAGTCCGGCGATACGTGGACCATCAGCCCTAATTATTACATTCATTTCATCACGGGCAGCATACGCCGTTATTTCAAGCCTGCGCCATCGAGCCTGTTCGCTTTGATATGGACGCAAAGCTTCCGACAATTCAGCCTTTACTCCCTCGGGCAAAGGACTCTCCGACACCGATTGTTGCAGCTTCATGGCATCTTTCCTACTTATGGAGGCAAAATACGCCTCATCATTTCCGGTGCTCGGAAACAGGCTCTTCCGGCACGCCAAAATCATAACCATAGTAGCAACCTCCCCTATTGCATACGCCAGACTGAAATGCAGCTTGGCAATATGCATCATCATGATTATCGCCGGTATCACCAGCAACGACTGGCACGAGCTTACAGCCACTGCCAGTGTAGAGCGATTAGTGATTTGGTACACTCCCATTATCAAATAGTTGGCGGCTATGAGCGGCACTGCAACAACAAATTCTTGCAGCATCATCGCATCGTCTAAAGTCACATGGAAAAAATCAGCATAGTGCTGTGGGAACAAGCATACGCCAGCCACCACACACAATTCTGCCACCATCACGAATGACACGGTGGTACGCAATGTAGTGCGATAGCCCCGACTATCGCCGCTGCCACGGAAAGCACGGTTGCGCAACTGCCACACCCGTCACGCACCG
>CAMFSS010000044.1 GCA_945983195.1 uncultured Prevotellaceae bacterium
GAGTTTTCAGCCGATGATAGTCTAGCCGGGGTACTCCTGCAGTCCCTTCGGCACGCGGATTGCCTCGGGAGTCTGGTTGTTCTCGAGCAGGGCAGCCAAGATGCGCGGCAGGGCGAGAGCCGAGCCATTGAGTGTGTGGCAGAGGTGAGTCTTCTTGTCCTCACCGCGATAGCGGCACTTCAGGCGGTTGGCCTGGTATGTGTCGAAATTCGAAACCGAACTTACTTCAAGCCAGCGGTGCTGAGCCTCGCTGTAGACCTCAAAATCGTAGCACAGAGCTGCCGTAAAGCTCATATCACCGCCACAGAGGCGCAATATACGGTACGGAAGCTCCAGCTTCTTCAGCAAGCCCTCCACATGCTCAAGCATCTCGCGGTGCGACTGGTCGCTGTGTTCAGGAGTGTCGATGCGCACAATCTCAATCTTTGAGAACTCATGCAGGCGGTTCAGACCGCGCACGTCCTTGCCGTAGCTGCCTGCCTCGCGGCGGAAGCACTGCGTGTAGGCGCAGTTCTTGATTGGAAGCTGCTTCTCGTCGAGAATCACGTCGCGATAGATATTTGTCACGGGCACCTCGGCAGTCGGGATAAGATAGAGGTTGTCGAGATCGCAGTGATACATCTGCCCCTCCTTGTCGGGAAGCTGACCTGTTCCATAGCCCGAAGCCTCATTCACCACTGTGGGAGGCATGATTTCGGTGTAGCCGGCAGCAGCAGCCTCATCGAGGAAGAACTGAATCAGGGCACGCTGCATACGTGCACCCTTGCCGATGTAGACGGGGAAACCGGCACCGGTGATTTTCACACCGAGGTCGAAGTCGATAAGATTATACTTCTTTGCAAGGTCCCAGTGCGGTACCTTTGCCTCATCGTTCACTGCATCGTGCTTCCACTCGGCAACGGTAGCCACCTCGTCACTGAGGTTGCTCTTCACCACCAGGTTGTCGCCGGCAGCCGACCCCTCGGGAACGATGTCGTAAGGCGTATTGGGAATTGTGAGGAGAATGTTACGGATCTCGTCTTCGGCAGCCTTAAGCCGCTCGTCGATAGCCTTGTTGTTCTCCTTGATGGCAGCAACCTCGGCTTTCACCTTCTCGGCCTCCTCCTTATTGCCCTGCTTCATGAATGCTCCAATCTGGGCAGCCATCTTGTTAAGCTGGGCAGCCTGGTTGTCGCGCAACGTCTGTGCTGCACGACGCTCAGTGTCGAGCTCCAGAATGTGGTTGATAGCATCGCGACCGTCGAAATGCTTCTTGGCAAGTCGCTTAATCACCTCTTCGGGATTCTCTTTGATTAATGCTAATGTTAACATTGATTTCTATGCTGTTTTTTTATTGATTATCCTAACAACTGCTTCACCTTGGCAGAAATTGCACCGCCTTCAGCCTTTCCGGCAAGCTGCTTCGATGCTACGCCCATCACCTTGCCCATTTCCTTCATGCTGGTGGCACCCACCTGCTCAATGATTTGCTTCACGGCTGCCGTAAGCTCCTCATCTGAGAGCTGCTTGGGCAGATACTCCTCAAGCACAGCCAACTCGGCAAGCTCGCTCTGGGCGAGGTCCTCGCGGTTCTGCTGGGTGTAGATAGCAGCACTCTCCTTGCGCTGCTTCACCATCTTGGCAATAATCTTAGTGGCAGTGGCATCCGTAAGCTCACCGCCTGCCCCTTCGGCTGTCTTTGCCTCAAGAAACTCCTTCTTCACGCCGCGCAGGGCGAGGAGGCGTGCGTGGTCGCGTGCAAGCATCGCCTTTTTGATATCTTCATTAATAGTGTCGAACAAACTCATAATCTTTATCTACTTTTTTATAAACAATCAATTCGGGTGCAAATTTACTATAAATTATCCTAAAAGTTTCGCCACCGCCACGAAAAAAGCGTTTCAGAACACAATCTTCGACGAGCCGCCAGGCTTCGGGGTAGGAGTATCGGAAGTAATCACCGTAGGCACCGCAGTGGGCTGAGCGGGCGACTTCTTGCCGACAAATTTAGTGTCGCGGTGTATTGTGGGGTTCTTCTCAAGTTCGAGAATCACATCATCGTCGTCGAACTCCTCGGGCAGAAGCACCTTATAGCGGGCGCGGGCGCGAATTTGGGCAGTCTCGCTCACCTTGCGCGTGCCATAGATGTCGGCAAGACGCTCGCGAGTGCCGGGGTCGGGCTCGTCGATGATGCTCGTCGATGCAGGCACCTTTCCGGGCACTTTCTTGCCGGTGTGCGACGGACCTTCGTTGCTCAGCGTGACATCGAATCCGGCAGCAAGAATCGTCACCTTTATGCGCTCCTCAAGAGATTCATCGAATGCCACACCCCAAATCACATCGACCTCGGGGGCAAAGTTGCTCATGAATTCCTGCATTTCGCGTATTTCCTCCATACGGAATTCCTGAGTTGCCTTGCGCGAGAAGTAGATGTTGACAAGAATGCGCTTCGAGCCATACACGTCGCGGTTCTTAAGCAGCGGCGAATTAAGAGCATCCTCAATGGCCTTGGTCATGCGCCGCTCGCCCTCACCATATCCCGAACTGATAACCGCCACACCGCCGTCGCGCAACGTGGTGTTCACGTCGTTGAAGTCGAGGTTGATTCTACCCTCACTCGTTATCAGCTCCGAAATGCTGCGTGCTGCAATAGAGAGGGTGTCGTCGGCTTTGCCGAAAGCATTCAGGAAGTTAAGTTCGCTATAGATTTCGGTGAGTCGCGCATTGTTGATAATCATGAGCGCATCTACGTATTTCTTCATTTCGTCGGCACCGTCGAGTGCCTTGAGAATCTTTTTCTCACCTTCGAAGAAGAACGGGATAGTGACAATGCCGATGGTGAGCATACCCTTCTCGCGGGCAATGCGAGCCACCACAGGCGCAGCTCCCGTACCGGTTCCGCCACCCATACCGGCGGTGATAAACACCATGCGTGTGTCGTCGTCGAAAAGAGCTGCAATCTCTTCAGCACTCTCCTCGGCAGCCTCACGAGCCACCTCCGGGCGGTTTCCTGCACCAAGGCCCTTGGTGGTCTTAGGACCAATCAGCACCTTCTTGGGCACCGGCGAGCCATTCAGAGCCTGGCGGTCGGTGTTGCACACCACAAACGACACGCCCTTGATGTTCTGTCCGTACATGTGGTTGATGGCATTGTTTCCGCCACCTCCCACGCCAATCACCTTGATGATTGTGGGCATATCATTGTCGGTGTTCACGAAGTTAGGGTTGCTGTTGATGTCGATATTGTTGTCGTTATACATAGTCGTCAGTATTTAGCGGATTTTTCATCTTCGTCACTGTAGCTGTCGTCGCTGTCGTCACTGTCGTCCTGGAAAAGCGATACCGTGCGGTTGCTTGCCGACTGCCAGCGGTCGCGCAGACGCGAGAAAATCGAAGGCTTCTTCGGTGCGCGCGGTTCATCGTCTTCCTTCTCCACAGGCTTCTCTACGGGCGGTTCCACAGGCTTCTCCTTGGGGGTGTAGACGCAATTGTCGGTATGGTCGATTTGCTCGGCGGCAGTGGCAAGCAGTGCCACCGACTGTATATATTCGAAATTCTCGGCATCGGGCGTGAGAATGTTCACATAGGGGCAATGATGCCCTTTAGCCACCTTCAGCTTCATCGTTTTCTCAATGAATGAGCTGAAACCGTTGAGGCGCGACCCGCCGCCAATCAGAGTGACGCCCGCTGCAAGGTCGTCGGCATTCATGCCGGCGTACGTGATCTGCTCGGCAATGTTTGCGCCAATCTCGCCAACACGTGCCACCACATAGTTCGACACATCGGTGACTTTCACGCCGTCGATTACCGGTTCATTGTTCACGTCGAGCTCCATGGCATTGCCCACGGTGATTTTCAGGTCCTCGGCTTTCGACTCAATGATGTTCATGTTGGTGATGTCGAGCGTAATGAGGCGGCTGCCCATAGGCAGAGTGGCAATATAGCGCAGTGCATCGTTCTTGAAAATCGACACGGTAGTGGTCTCGGCACCGAAGTCGACGAGCATACAGCCAAGCTGCCGCTCATCGTTGGTGAGAATCTTGTCGGCCACGGCAAGCGGCGTGATGATGTAGCCCTTCAGCTTCACCGCCATAGTGTCGAACACGCGCTGAAGGTTCATCTTCAGCGTAGGCTTGGCAACAATGAGGTTCATCTTGGCACGGATGCGACCGCTGTAGGAGCCAATGGGATTGCGCACCTCCTGGTTGCCCTCAAGCTCGTAGCCGGTAGGCACCACGTCGAGAATCTCACCCTCCACGCTCATGGCACGGCACCGTGCAACGATGTTGTTGATCACTTCTTCGCTGATAAGCTGGTTGGGGTCGAGCTCCACGTTCACTTCCACAGGCATATTGTGGAGCGAGCGTCCTGCCACCCCCACATACACACCGGTGATTCGGCTGGGACTGATGTGCGACTCAAGGCGCTTGATGATGTCGAGCATGTGCGACTTGGCTTCCTCCACATTCTGCACGAATCCGCGGCGCACGCAGTCGTCGGAGATGCGGGCGCTCTCAATGGCCACCACACTCACGCTGCCGTTGGAGCTTTTCTCTCCCACGACACCCACAATCTTTGAGCTGAAAATCTCAAACGTCACTATATATTTTTTACTCTCAATAAAAGCAGATATTATGATTTTTTCTTGATATTCTTCTTGGCTGTGGCTTTGATTGAGTCCTCACGCACCATCTGTTCCACATCAATTGATGCCACGTCGGGAGCCTGGTCGTCCTCTTCGGGGTCATAGTCAGGCTCGGTGAGAGGCTTCTTGTCGCGCAGCGTAGCCACCACCTGATAGTCCCACTTCAGCGAAATCTCGCTGTAGGTCTCCCAACCTTTCACGCTCAGCACCTCCTTGTAGAACTTCATGAGCTTTGCAAACTTCGACTGATAGCCGTCGACCCCACCCATGTTCACAATGTGTCCGCGAATGGAGGGAACAAAGCAGATGTTGCACGAGTCACGCACCACCCACATAGTCACCAGCTCACGCAGAGCCTCGTCCTTTGCCACATAGTCGATTAGCGGCAGCAAGCGTGTAGGACTCCACTTCTTTGAGAAATGACCTTCAACCACCGGCACGTCGACGTGATAGAAACCTGCCGCCGACATTCGCTTGCCCTCGCGGTTGACGTAGTAGGAACGGTCGCCGTCGAATATGCGCATCACCGGAATCAGTTGCCGTGCCTCAATCACGAAGTAGTCGTTCTCGTTGACATAGCACTCCACATCCTCCATAAACTCCGATGTGGCAATGTACTTCTCGATAATGTCGGTGTCAATTTCACCAACAGGCATACCCACGGGATATACATTCGCCTTCTTGAGGTGTGATATTATGCTTTGCCTTGTCACGAACTTAGCCGACGACTCATTGAAAATGTGCACACGCACGCCACGGCACACGCGGGCGCGAGCCTGCATGTCGGTCCACACGGCAGCGGTCAGCACCCCTCCCACCAGCAGCAGGAGAAGGAGGCATTTAAGCGTCTTAATCAACACACGTTTTGCAGTCATCTGTTACTCTTTGTTGGGGCAAGCCTGCGCAAAGTTCATTTGCTACGCACTTCGTCGACGATCTGTGGCAAATAGTTGCACACATCGCCGGCTCCTGCCGTTAGCAAGACCTCAAAGTTACGGTTTTTTATTTGATTTATCAAATCTGTTTTGTCGCAAAGCACTTTATTCGCGCATTTTATGTCGCGAAGTATGATTTCCGATGTCACTCCGGGTATCGGAAGCTCGCGTGCGGGGTAGATATTGAGCAAAATCACCTCGTCGGCAAGCGACAGTGCTTCGGCAAACTCGGGAGCGAAATCGCGCGTGCGTGTGTAGAGGTGCGGCTGGAAAATCACCGTGAGCTTGCGGTGAGGATACAGCCCCTTCACCGAAGTGATGCTCGCCTTTAGCTCATCGGGGTGATGTGCATAGTCGTCGATTACCACCTTGCCGTTCTCGCCCGGCTCCTTCAGCCAGAACTCAAAGCGACGCTTTGCCCCAAGGAATGAGCCAATTGCCTCGCGAAGCACATCACCCGGCACACCCACCATGTGGCACACAGCCATTGCGGCTACGGCATTCTCCACATTGATGTCGACCGGCACGCCGAGTTTCACATCGGGTACTACACCGTCGGGAGTAACGAAGTCGCCCACCATATCCCCATTGCCCTTGCGACTGGTTGCTGCATGGTAGTCGCCCTCATTGCGCGCATCGGTGATCGTGCGCACACCCTCGGCAACACGCGGCTTCACCTTGAGCCCGGTGTGCAGCAGCAGTGTGCCGCCGGGCTGTATAAGCTCGGTGAAATGTGCAAAACTTTCGAGATAAGCCTCCTCGGTGCCATAAATGTCGAGGTGGTCGGGGTCGGTAGCTGTGATTACCGCGATATATGGTGAAAGATGGTGGAAAGAGCGGTCGAACTCATCGGCTTCAATCACCGAATATGGGCTGGTGGCACTCAGCAGAAAGTTGCTGTTGTAGTTTCGCAGTATTCCGCCAAGGAAGGCATTGCAGCCGATGGCTGAAGTGTGCAGAATGTGCGCTGCCATGCTTGAAGTGGTGGTTTTTCCGTGCGTTCCCGAGAAGCACAGCCCTTTGGAGCTGCGGGTGATTAGCCCAAGCAGTTGGGCACGCTTCATCACTGTGAAACCTCCGTTACGGAAGTAGTTCAAGCCCTCGTGCGAGTCGGGAATGGCAGGGGTGTAGACCACCAAAGTGTCATCGGGATTCTTGCAGTAGTCGGGAATGAGGGCAGCAGCCTCATCAAAGCATATCTCCACACCTTCGCTTGCCAGACAGTCGGTCAACTCAGTGCGCGTGCGGTCGTAGCCTGCCACACGGAATCCGCGTGAAAGGAAATAACGCTCCAGTGCAGCCATACCTATTCCGCCGGCACCCACAAAATATATTGATTTGTAATTCTTATCCATAATTGGTCTTATTGGTCTTATTAGACTAATTAGTCCTATTAGTCTATTTGGTAATAATCTTCATTACACAATCTACAATGCGCTCATCGGCATTGCGGAGTGCCATTTTCTCCACATTTGCAGCAAGCTTGGCGAGCAGAGCCTCATCGTGCACTGTGGCAAGCATGGTGCTGCCCAATTTCTCCACACTCTCGGCATCGCGCACCATTATTGCGGCACCACGGTCGGCAAGGGCAAGAGCGTTTTTCGTCTGGTGGTCTTCAGCCACATTTGGCGAAGGCACCAATATCGAGGGCTTGCCGAGCAGTTGCAGCTCAGATATTGAGCTTGCTCCGGCACGGCTCACCACAAGGTCGGCAGCACGGTAAGCTACGTCCATATTGCCTATGAACGGCATACGCACCACATTCTTTGCCGCCGAAGCCTCAAGAGCCTTGCGAGTCGACTCGTCGTAGTATTTTCCAGTCTGCCAAATCACCTGCACATCATTTGCAGCCGCAATGTCGGGCAGGGCAGCGATAATGCTCTCATTCACGGTGCGTGCACCAAGACTGCCTCCCACCACAAGGATAGTGCGACGGTCGGGGTCGAGCCCGAATGAACGGCGTGCATCGGCAGGGTCGGTGGTGCAGAGCAGCAAGTTGCGGCGCACAGGGTTGCCGGTCATCACAATCTTCTCGGCAGGGAAGAATCGCTCCATTCCCTCGTAAGCAACGCATATTGCGGCTGCGCCCTTTGCAAGCAGCTTATTTGTGACTCCTGCGTAGGAGTTCTGTTCCTGAATAAGAGTGGGGATTCCGCGCTTCTGCGCCTCCTTAAGCATGGGACCACTGGCATAGCCTCCCACGCCAATGGCTATATCGGGGGCAAAATCGCGCAAAATCGACTTCGCCATGCGCATGCTCTGATAGAGCTTAATCAGCACACGCACATTCTTGAGCAGGTTCTTGCGGTCGAAGCCACACACAGGCAATCCCTTGATTTCATATCCGGCAGCCGGCACTTTCTCCATTTCCATGCGGTTCTCAGCACCCACAAAGAGGATTTCGGCGTCGGGATAGCGTCGACGTATCTCGTTGGCTATCGAAACGGCAGGGAATATGTGTCCACCGGTGCCGCCTCCGCTAATCAAAAACCTTTTCGCTTCATTCATTTCTCTTTTTGTTTAATCGGTTATCATATAGATACTATAGAACTCCTATATATCATCTATGTTTTTCTATTATCCAACTATCTGTGCAGGATTGATGGCATCGCCACCTTCGGTGTTCATTTCCTTCTCCGCAGCGGCAGCAGTCTTCTTCTTGCCGGTGTTATACTCGGCATAGCGGCTCACGCTCAGCATTATACCCATTGCCAGGCTCATAATGACTATCGCCGAGCCTCCCTTGGAGATAAACGGCAGCGGCTGACCGGTGACAGGCACAAGTCCGCAATTGATTGCCATGTGCGACAGTGCCTGCACTGTTATCATCACCGCCATTCCCATCACAAGCAGTGCCGGGAATGCGCGCTTGCACCGCTGCGCTATGTAGCCTGCACGGCCGAGCAGCGAGAGATAGAGTGCCATTATCACAAGTGCACCGACCAATCCCAGCTCCTCGACGATGATGGAGAAAACATAGTCGGAATATGCAAGCGGCAAGCGGCTACATTCGCGCGAATTGCCGGGCATAACTCCGAATATTCCACCATGGGCGCGTGCCATGTAGCCATATTGCTCCTGGTGATACTCACTCGTCATGGGGTGTGCGAGGCAGGAATCCTCATTGAAGTCGAATGATTTCAGTCGGTTTGCACGTGTAGCAGTACGGTCGGGCGAAGCATTCTTGTCGGCAGTGCGGTCCACTTGCACCACTTCGGCAGTAAGTGCTTCGCGGCTCTCATTGTGCTTGTCGTAGCTCTTGTAGCCGAAATAGCACAAGCCATATATGGCAAGCACTATCATAAGTCGCTTAATCTGAATGCCGCTTATCATCATCATTGCCAGACTGATACCCATGAGAATCACCGTGTTGGTGAATCCCTGCGGATAAAGCAGGGCACCGAATATCATCACCGCCGTGGCACACACAACTATGCCGCCCCACTTCACTCCACCGCCCGGTATCTGAACTTTCGACATCACCCAGGCGATAATCGTAACGAGCGACAGCTTTGCCATCTCCGACGGCTGCACCGAGAATCCCAGCAGGCGGAACGAGCGTCGCGCTCCATTGAGAATCTCGCCATATTTCATCACATACACCACCAGAGCAAGCGTGACAATCGCAAAGATTGGAATGAACACCTTGAAGCGGTTGTAGTGCACGTGTTGCAAGCCGAATGCCACTCCTATTCCGGCAAGGAGCAGAAGTCCGTGCTTTATGATAGGCATGAACAGCCCATATTTGGCAATGTCCTGGCTCGATGCGCTATACGACTCGACCAATGATATCAGGCACAAAATTATGTAGAAGCCCCAAATCCACTTGTCGCCCGGGCGTTGTGCGGCACCTGGCTTGGGGGCTTCCTGAATGTCGGGAGATGTGTTGTTTGCCATAAATTCCTGTTTCGTTTTTTATTGTTTGTCATCACTTCGGCAGCTTGTGCCGAGGCTTCAGTGCAGTCACTTCTGCATTGCGCGCACACAAGCCTTGAATTGCTCGCCACGGTCCTCGTAGCTCTTGAAGAGGTCGAAGCTGGCGCAGCAGGGCGAGAGCAGCACAGTGTCGCCTTCGGTGGCGAAACTGCGGCACTTCTCCACAGCTTCAGCCATGCTGCCGGCATCGGCTATCGCAGGCACTTTCGAGTCGAAGAAGGCGTGCAGCTTGGCGTTGTCAACGCCCATGCACACTATTGCCTTCACCTTTTGCTTCACAAAAGGCTCAATCTCGGTGTAGTCGTTACCCTTGTCCTTGCCGCCGAGAATAAGCACCACGGGAGTAGTCATGCTTTCAAGGGCGTACCAGCAAGAATTGACATTGGTGGCCTTGGAGTCGTTCACATAGTGCACTCCGTCGATTGTAGCCACGTATTCCAGACGATGCTCCACAGCCTCAAAGTCTTCGAGCGCACGGCGTATAACGTCCTTCTTGATATTGAGTATCGAAGCTGAAAGTCCGGCAGCCATCGAGTTGTAGAGGTTGTGCAATCCCTTGAGAGCCAGCTCGTCGCGCGAAATCTCCATTTCCTCGCTGCCGGTGTGCAAAATCACCTATCCGTCTTCGAGATAAGCCGATGCAGTAGTTTCGTCCTGCTCCGTGAATGGATACATCTTGGCCTCAATCTTCAGACGCTTGAGCTGTGCGGCGATAATCGGGTCGTTCTCCCAGAAGATGAATGAGTCGTCGCCTGTCTGGTTCTGCAAAATGCGGAACTTTGCAGCCACATAGTTCTCCATCTTGTGGTCGTAGCGGTCGAGGTGGTCGGGAGTGATGTTCATGAGCACTGCAATATTGGCCTTGAACTCATACATATTGTCGAGCTGGAAACTGCTCAGCTCAATCACATACACATCGTGCTTCTCAGTAGCCACCTGGAGTGCCAGGCTCTTGCCCACGTTGCCGGCAAGCCCTACGTTAAGCCCTGCCTCCTTGAGAATGTGATAGGTGAGCAATGTGGTGGTCGTCTTGCCGTTGCTGCCGGTGATGCACACCATCTTGGCATCGGTGTAGCGTCCTGCAAACTCAATTTCCGAAATCACCGGTATGTTCTTCGACTTCACTTTGGCTATGACAGGTGCGGTATCGGGGTTTCCCGGACTCTTGATTGCCTCATCGGCAGCAAGACTGCGGGCCTCGGTGTGCCCGCGCTCCGCGG